>NZ_JBEZIR010000080.1:0-38738 GCF_040651175.1 Kitasatospora sp. NPDC048540 | reverse complement strand
GCCGGCTAGCCCCGTGCGCCGGCACGGCGACGCGCGACGGCGAAGCCGATGCCCGTCACGCCGGCGAGGGCCAGCCCGGTGCCGCCCGCCAGCGTGGCGGTCGACGGGCCGGTGCTGCCCTCACCGGTCTGGGCGCCGCCCTTGGGGACCTCGCGCACCTGCGGGGCGCCGGTGCCGCGCCCGGCCGCCGCGGTCGGCGCGACGGACGGGACGGCGGACGGCGCGACCGACGGGCGGGCCGCGGGGGCGGCGGCGCTGGGTGCGGCCGGGGCCGCGGACGGCGTCCCGTCCGCGAACGCCGCCGAGGCGGAGACGGACAGCGCGCCGGCGAGGCCGGCGCAGACCAGGGCGAGGCGCACCGCGTGACGGGCGGTCGTGGTACCTGACATGGAGGTTCCTCCGAGTGCTCACCACCCCCGGCCCGGTGGCCGGGAGTTGGTAGGGCAGACGTTAGGAAGCCCACCTCACGGTGGACGGCCGGCTCTGTAACGGCCACCGGCCGGCTCTGTAACAGTCCGTCGGTGGCATGCCTGCCGGTGGCCGCGGGGCCCGCGCCGGTGAACCCATGACCGTCAGGAGTGATCATCGTTGGTCCCGTTGGGGCACATCGGGCGGCACCGAACGTCACAAGGGGATCTCGGCCAACCGATCCACTTGACGGTGGCCAGGTCACGGGAGTGTCATATGTCTCATCGCGTTTGAACGTGTTGAGTTCTGATCGATTTTCCCTCGCGGTTGGCCCACCCCTCGGCACCCGCACAAAGGAGCGTCCCCATGTTCCGCATGTCCCGCAGCCGTTCGCTCGCCGCCGCCGGCCTCCTGCTCGCACTCGGCGTGACCACCGGGTGCTCCACCGGCCAGGAGAGCAAGGGCGGCGGCGACGTCGCCCCGGTCAGCGGCAAGATCTCGCTGACGTACCTTCAGAAGCAGGGCGACCAGGAGTACTTCATCGGCGAGGCCGCCGGGGCCAAGGCGAAGGCGGCGGAGCTGGGGATCGACCTGAAGGTGGTCAACCTCGGCAACGACGCCAACAAGACCGTCAGCGAGGTCCGTTCCGCCATCGCGCAGAAGAGCAACGGACTGATCATCGTGGTCCCGGACCCGGCGGTCGGCCCGCAGGTCGTGCAGAGCGCGAAGGACGCCAAGGTCGCGCTCCTCACGTCGGACGACCAGATCTGCGCCACCGGCCCCGACCCGGCCGCCTGCGACAAGGCCGGTCTGGTGCCCCGGATCGGCTTCAGCGGCGCCCAGATGGGCGGCGAGGTCGGCAAGCGCGCCGCCACCGAGTACCAGAAGGCCGGCTGGAACGCCGCCGACACCCGGATCATCTCCGCCTGGAAGCAGGACGTCACCGTCTGCGGCGACCGCGTCAAGGCCGCCCGGTCGGCGTTCGACGCCGCCGTGCCCGGCGTGCAGAACATCGACGTCGCCACCGACAACACCCCCACCGGCGCCCAGGACAAGATCGCCGCCACCGTGACCGCCAACCCCGGCGTCAAGCACTGGGTGGTCTGGGGCTGCAACGACGAGAACGTCCAGGGCGGCGTCACCGCGCTGGAGAACGCCGGCTTCAAGGCCGACAACGTGATCGGCGTCGGCCTCGGCGCCTACCTCGCCTGCAAGGACTGGAGCGGCGACAAGCCCTCCGGGATGAAGGCCGCGCTGTTCATCAACGGCAAGGACGTCGGCGCGCTCGCCGTCCAGACCATGTACGACAAGCTCAAGAACTCCAAGGAGATGCCCGCCGAGGCGTTCGCGCCGACCACCATGGTCGACCCCGCCACCTGGAAGTCCTCCGGCGTCACCTGCAGCTGACGGTCCGCCGCCGCCTCCGGTCCCGCCGCCCGGGCCGGGGGCGGCGCCCTCGTCCCGCCTTCCCGCGAAACCCCTCCGAGGTGACCCACCATGAGTCGAGCGCGCCCCTCCGGCCCGGACCCCCGCCCGCCCACCGGCCACGACGGCGGACCGCAGACCGACGCTCCGGCCCCCGCCACCGGCCGGGCCGCCGCCGGCGTCCAGGGGGTCGGCAAGCGGTTCGGGTCGGTGCAGGCCCTGACCGGCGTCACCCTGGACTTCCCCGCCGGCCGGGTCACCGCGCTGATGGGCGAGAACGGCGCCGGGAAGTCCACCCTGCTGAAGATCCTCAGCGGCGACCACCAGCCGACGGAGGGTCACGTCCTGATCGACGGGACCCCGGTGGACCTGCGTTCACCCGCCGAGGCCAGGGCCGCCGGAATCCGGATCATCCCGCAGGAACCCGAGATCATCCCGCACGTCTCGGTCGCCGAGAACGTCTACGCCGGCGCGCTGCCGCGCCGGGCCGGCCGCCGGCTGGACCGCGCCGAACTGCGCCGCCGCATCACCGCCGACCTCGAGCGGCTCGGCTTCGCCGGCGTCCTCGACCCGGACCTGCCCGGTTCCCGGCTCACCCCGGCCCAGCGCCAACTGGTCGAGATCCTGCGGGCGCTGACCGGCGAGGCCAAGGTGATCGCCTTCGACGAACCGACCTCCTCGCTGTCCGAGCACGAGGTGGAGGCCCTGTTCGCGCTGATCCGGCGCCTGCGCGACCAGGGCATCGCCGTGGTCTACGTCTCGCACCGGATGCAGGAGATCTTCCAACTCGCCGACCGCATCGCCGTCCTGCGCGACGGCGCACTGGTCGGCGTCCAGGCGGCGAGCGAGACCGACGACGGCGAACTGGTCCGGCTGATGGTCGGCCGCGACCTGTCCACGATGTTCTCGCGCGAGCACGTCGCCACCGACCGCGTGGTCCTCGACGTGCAGGACCTGACCACCGACCACGTCCGCGACATCACCCTGCAGATCCGGGCCGGCGAGGTCGTCGGCCTGGCCGGGCTGATCGGCGCCGGCCGCTCCGAACTGGCCCTCGCCCTGGCCGGCGACCTGCCCGTGCACTCCGGCACCGTCACCCTGGACGGCGTCCCCCTGCCGTCCGGCCGGCCCGGCGCCGTCATCCGGGCCGGCCTCGGGCTCGCCCCGGAGGAGCGCAAGGCCCAGGCCCTGTTCCTGCACCGTTCGATCCGCGACAACACCTCGCTGGTGGTCCTGGAACGGCTGCGCCGCCTGCGCTTCGTCAGGCGCGGGGCCGAGCGCGCGCTCGCCCAGCAGTACGCCGACCGGCTGCGGGTGCGCACCCCGTCCATCGAGCACGAGGTGCGCAAGCTCTCCGGCGGCAACCAGCAGAAGGTCGTCCTCGCCCGCTGGCTCGCCCGCAAACCCAAGGTCCTGATCCTGGACGAGCCCACCCGCGGCATCGACGTCGGCGCCAAGGCCGAGATCTACCAGATCATCGCCGACCTCGCCGAGGAGGGCGTCGCGCTGCTGGTGATCTCCTCCGAGCTGCCCGAGGTGCTCGGCCTCGCCGACCGCATCGTCGTCATGCAGGGCGGCCGGATCACCGGCGAACTCGATCGCGCCCGGGCCACCGAGGAAGCGATCCTCGCCCTGGCCATGGCCGACGACCTCAGCGCGACCACCCCCGCCCCTGGAGCAGCCTCATGAGCGCCACCACCACCCCGCGGCCCGCCGCGAAGGACCGGCCCGCCGTCCGCACCCGCCCGTCCGCCCTCGCCTCCGTCGGCGGCCAGAACCTCAGCCTGATCGGCGCCCTGGCCGCCGTCCTGGCCCTGTTCGGGATCCTCAACGACAACTATCTCTCCGTGTCGAACATGCAGGTGATCGCCGAGGCCGCCACCATCACCGGCCTGCTCGCCGTCGTCCAGACCGTCGTCATCATCTGCGGCGGCCTCGACATCTCGGTCGGCTCCCAGGCCGGCGTCGCGTCCGTGGTCAGCGCCATGGCCTTCACCTCCACTGGCGCCAACCCCTTCGCGGGCATGGCCGCCGCCATCGCCGTCGGCCTGCTGATCGGCACCCTCAACGGCCTGGTCATCGTCTACGGCCGGGTCAACCCCACCATCGCCACCCTCGCCGGCCTCGCCGCCTACAAGGGCCTCGCCCAACTCCTGTCCGACGGACGCGCCCAGGGCTACGTCCTCAACGACGACATCTTCGTCTTCCTCGGCCGCGGCAAGATCGCCGGCCTGCCCGTCATGGTCTGGATCCTCATCCTCACCGCACTCGCCGCCCACCTGCTGCTCAAGTACACCGACATCGGCCGCAACCTCTACGCCATCGGCGGCAACGACACCGCCGCCCGCCTCGCCGGCATCAACATCAACAAGTACCTGATCGCCGTCTACGCCCTGATCGGCACCGTGGCCGCCGTCGCCGGCATCCTCCTCACCGCCCGCACCGGCAGCGGCCAGCCCACCTCCGGAAGCGAAGGCCTCGAACTCAAGGCCATCACCGCCGCCGCCCTCGGCGGCGCCGCCCTCAAGGGCGGCAAGGGCGGTATCGGCGGCACCCTGCTCGCCGTCGCCCTGCTCGGCTGCCTGGAGAACGGCCTCACCGTCCAGGGCATCAACGCCTTCTGGCAGAACGTCGCCCAGGGCACCCTGCTGGTCGTCGCCGTCGTCATCCAGCAGCGCCGCAACGGCGAACGCGCCGTCGGCCTCCCCGGCTGACCGCCCCCGGATCCGCGCCGGCTCCCGCGGGCCCCTGCCATGACGGCTCGTCACGGCAGGGGCCCGCGGGGACTCAGCTGCGCTTGAACTCCTCGACGGCCGCCCGGGCCGCCTCCTGCATCGCCAGGCTGCCGGCGTGCCCGGAGTCCTCGAAGATCTGGAGCCGCGCGTCCGGCCACGCCTTGGCCAGCTCCCACGCCGTCTGCACCGGGCTGCCCATGTCGTGCCGGCCGTGCACCAGCACCGCCGGGATCCCGGCCAGCCGGTGGGCGTCACGCAGCAGTTGGTCCTCCGCCAGCCATGCCCCGTTGCTGAAGAAGTGGGCGCAGATCCGTACGAACGCGATCTGGTCGTCGACCTCGCGGTCGCTGTACATGCCGGGCTGCCCGTTGGGCTCGTCCGAGATGACCGCGTCCTCCCAGGCGAGCCAGTCGGCGGCGGCCTTCTCCCGCACCGCCCGGTCGGGGTTCTCCATCAGCCGGGCGTAGGCCGCCAGCAGGTCACCGTCCCGTTCGCCCGCGGGGACGCCATCGCGGAACCGGTCCCACGCCTCGGGGTAGAACCTCCCGGCACCGCGGTAGAGCCAGTCGATCTCGGAGCGGCGGGTGGTCGTCACCGCCTGGAGGGTGATCCCGGTGACCCGCGCGGGGTGCTGCTGCGCGTAGGCCAGGATCAGCGTCGCACCCCAGGAGCCGCCGCTGAGCAGCCACTTCTCGATGCCGAGGTGTTCGCGCAGCCGTTCCATGTCGTCGATCAGGTGCTGGGTGGTGTTGAGGCTCATGTCGGCCGCCGGGTCCGCGGCGTGCGGGGTGCTGCGGCCGCAGTTGCGCTGGTCGAAGCGGACGAGCCGGTAGTGCTCCGGGTCCCAGGCCCTGGACGGCCGCCTCGACGCGCCCGACCCCGGGCCGCCGTGGACGGCCAGCGCGGGCTTGCCGCCGGGGTTGCCGAGCTGCTCGTAGTAGACGCGGTTGCCGTCCCCGGTGTCGAGGAATCCACTGTCGTAGGGATCGGTCGGAGGATAGAGATCAACCATGACGGAGGATCCTACGCGGGCACCCGCAGCCGGCCACCGTGATTTTCTCCCGTACCGACTAAGGGTTCTGACGGTCCGTCCGGTGAAGCGTCAGGCGTCGAAGCGCCGGCGCGAGGCGTCGATGTGGCCGACGTACCGGTGGGTCCAGTCGCACAGTCCGTCGATCGTCACCCGCAGGGCCTGACCCGGCCCGGTGAGGGTGTACTCGACCCGCGGCGGTACGACGGGGTGCACCGTGCGCTCGACCAGGCCGTTGCGCTCCAGCATGCGCAGGTTCTGGGTGAGCATCTTGTGGCTGATGCCCTCGATCTCGTCCCGTACCTCGCCGAAGCGCAGGGTCCGCTCCCCCAGGGCCTCGATGATCAGCAGCGCCCATTTGTTGGCGATGTCCGAGAAGATCTCCCGGCCCAGCGAATCCGCCCGCCTCAGGTCCGCCTCATCGGCCGGATCCGTGAGCTTCTTGGTCACCATCTGGTTCCTCGGTCACTGAAAAGTGCGTTCTTCCATGTCGCCGCACACTCTCCTACGGTTCCTGAGTAACCACAAGAGAGCGGAGCGGACGGACATGGCCATCACTCTGGTGAACCCCGGCGGACTGCCGAAGATCGACGCCTACCGGCAGGTGGCGGTCGCCACCGGGTCGAAACTGGTCTTCGTCGCCGGACAGGTCGCCTGCGACGCCAACGGCGCCACGGTCGGCGGCGACGACCTCGCCGCCCAGGTCGAGCAGTGCTACCTCAACATCGGCACCGCCCTGGCCGAGGTCGGCGGCTCCTTCGACGACGTGGCGAAACTGACCGTCCACGTCGTCGACTGGACGCCCGACAAGATGCCCCTGCTGATGGCGGGGGTCACCCGGGCGGCCGCGAGGCTGGGGGTCACCCCGGTCCCCCCGGCCACCCTGCTGGGCGTCGCGGCACTGGACGTGCCCGAGCACCTGGTCGAGGTCGAGGCCACCGCCGTCCTCGACTGACCGGCTGCTCCCCGCCCGGGGCGCCGGGGATCAGAGGCCGTACGCCTCCAGCAGGCGCAGCCACACCTCGCTGACCGTCGGGAACGACGGAACCGCGTGCCACAGCCGCTCCAGCGGCACTTCGCCGACCACGGCGACGGTCGCGGCGTGGATCAGCTCGGCGGCGTCGGGGCCGGTCAGGGTGCAGCCGACGACCACGCCGCGGTCCTCGTCGACGACCAGCTTCGCGCGGCCGCGGTAGCCGTCGGCCTGCAGGGCCGCACCCGCGACGTCGCCGATCCGGTACTCGGCGGTGCGGACCGTCAGGCCGGCCCGGCGGGCCCGCAGTTCGGTGAGGCCGACGGACGCCGCCTCGGGCCGGGTGAAGACCACCTGCGGTACGGCGTCCCGGTCGGACGCCGCCGACCAGGGGCGCCGGCCGGCCGGGAGCGGGGCCTCGCCCGCTGCCGCCCGCCGGGCTATCGCGGCGGCGCAGGCCCGCGCCTGGTACTTCGCCATGTGGGTCAGCGGTGCGCGTCCGTTGACGTCGCCGACGGCGTACAGCCAGCCTCCGGCGACCCCGGCGACCTGGCAGCTGTCGTCCACCTCCAGCCAGGACCCGGGTTCCAGACCCACGTGTTCCAGGCCGAGGTCGTCCGTGCGGGGCCGCCGGCCGACGGCGACCAGCAGTTCGTCGCCGGTGACGGTGGAGCCGTCGTCCAGTTCGGTGGTGATCCCGCCGTCCGCGCGTTCGGTGCGCACCGCCCGGACGCCGAAGCGGACCGTGACGCCCAGCTCCCGCAGCCCGTCCGCGACCTCCTCCCCGACGTACGGTTCCCAGCCGGCCAGCAGGGCGGAGCCCCGCACCAGCATGGTGACCCGGGAGCCGAGCGAGCTCCAGGCCGTGGCCAGCTCGCAGGCGACGACGCCGCCACCGATGACGGTGAGCCGTTCGGGTACGGCGGCCGCGGCGGTCGCCTCCCGGCTGGTCCACGCCCCGATCCCGGCCAGCCCCTCGACCGGGGGCAGCGCGGCGGCGCTGCCGGTGGCCAGCACCACCGCCCGGCGGGCCGTCAGGATCCGCCGCCCGCCCGCCGGGTCGCGCACCTCGACCCGGCGTTCGCCGAGCAGCCGGCCCCGCCCGCGGACCAGGTCGATCCCGGCGCCGTCGAGCCAGGCGGCCTGGCCGTCGTCCTTCCAGCCGGAGACGAAGGCGTCCCGGCGGGCGAGGACGGCCGCCGGGTCGGGAGGACCGGACACCGCTTCGCGGGCGCCGGGCACCGAACGCGCCGCATCGAGGGCGGCGCCCGGGCGCAGCAGTGCCTTGCTGGGGATGCACGCCCAGTACGAGCACTCGCCGCCGACCAGTTCGGCCTCGACCACCGCGGCGGTCAGCCCGGCCTTGACGGCCCGGTCGGCGAGCACCTCGCCGGCCGGGCCGGCGCCGATGACCACCACGTCGTAGGCGTCGGCCGTACCCGGGCCGAGGGGCGGCGGGTCCTGCGGTGTCCGGTCGTTCATGGCAACTCCTCGGCAGGGACAGCTGGTCGGGGTTCCGTGGCCGCGCGCCGGGGGCCGCCGTGCGGAGGGCCAGGGTAGCCCGCCGGTGGGCGGCGGCGGCCGGGTGGAGCGGGCCGCGGCCGGGTCGGGCGCGCGGAGCACAGCACCGTGCGCGGTGGGTCAACTCCCGTGCCGGGGAGGCGTCCGGGTGGGGCGGCGGGTGTTCCCGCGGCGGCAACACCGTGTGCGCCCCGGGCACATCCGGCGCCGCGTCGGCCGCCTACGGTGGCGGGGCCGACCCACCGTGGCGCCGCCGCCGGCGGCGGGCCCGGGTGGTGTGCGGTCCGCACCTCCTCCACCAGCCGAAGCGAGAGCACCGACATGCCTTTCCTGACCGTGGGTGAAGAGAACTCCGCCCCGATCCGCCTCTACTACGAGGACCACGGCACCGGCCGGCCCGTGGTCCTGATCCACGGCTGGCCGCTGAACGCGGCGTCCTGGGAGAAGCAGGCCGCGGCCCTGCTGGACGCCGGCCACCGGGTGATCAGCTATGACCGCCGCGGTTTCGGCCGCTCCGAGCAGCCCGACTCCGGGTACGACTACGACACCCTGGCCGGCGACCTGCACCAGCTGATCTCCCAACTCGACCTGCGGGACGTCTCGTTGGTGGGCTTCTCGATGGGCACCGGCGAGGTGACCCGGTACCTGGGGCGGTACGGGTCCGAGCGGGTCGACCGGGCGGTGCTGCTCGGTGTCGTGCCGCCGTTCCTGCTGTTGACCGAGGACAACCCGTCCGGGGTGGACGGCGCTGTCTTCGCGGGGATCGAGCAGGCCATCGCCGCCGACCGCCCGGCCTTCCTGACCGGCTTCCTGCACGACTTCTACAACGTGGACGTGCTGGGCGGCGACCGGGTCAGCGACCAAGTGGTGCAGTACAGCTGGAACATCGCGGTCGGTGCGTCGGCGCGGGCGACCCTGGCCTGTGTGGCGGCCTGGCGGACCGACTTCCGGGCGGACCTGCCCCGGATCGACGTGCCCACCCTGATCGTGCACGGTGACGCCGACCGGACCCTGCCACTGGAGGCGACCGCGCTCCCGCTGTCGGAGCGGATCGCCGGCGCGAAGCTGGTCGTCCTCCCGGCCGCGCCGCACGGCCTGATCTGGACCCACGCCGCCGAGGTCAACCGCGAACTGCTCGCCTTCCTGGGCTGACCCGACCGGCGCCGGGGGCTCCCCGGGCCCGCCGGCGGCGGGTCAGCCGCCCGTCCGCTCCGGCGGCCCGGCCCGCAGCGCGGCCGCCACCCCCGCGGCCCGTGCGGCCATGCCGGAGGCGGTGTAGATGTCGTGCGCCTCCTCCAGCGCCCGCTGCGCGGCGGCGGGCTCGCCCTCCTGGCGCAGCACCTCGGCGAGCCGTTCCAGGACCAGGCCGCGCAGATAGGGCACCTGGACCCGGGGGCCGGTCGCCAGCGCGGTCCGGTAGGCCGCGGCGGCCTGCGTCCGCTCGCCGAGCGCGAGGTGCGCCGTGCCGATCAGCCGCCAGGTGTTCATCAGCGTGAAGTCCGCGATGTGCGGGGCGGGTGCGGTGTCCGGGTCGGTCACCAGGGTGACGACCCGGCGCAGGGTGGTGAGTGCCTCGGCGGGCCGGCCCAGCTCGCAGAGGGTGTCGGCCTTGGAGATCAGTGCCTGCGGGTGTCCCTCCCGGTCGCCGGCCGCCCGGAACAGTTCGGCCGCCCGGTCGTCGCGCTCCAGCGCGTCCTCGTGCCGCTGCTCGGCGCCGGCGGCCGCGGCGGCGTAGTGCAGGGCCCACGCCTGCTGGACCCGGTCGCCGGACTGCCGGGCCAGTTCCTCCGCCTGGAGTGCGCGCCGCTCGGAGCCCGTCACGTCCCGCAGGCAGGCCCGCAGGGCCCAGGCCAGGTAGTTCAGCTGGACGGCCTCCGCCGCGGTGTCGCCCAGCTCGTGGGCGGCGGCGCGGGCCAGCTCGAAGACCTCGTGCCAGTGCCCCCAGTGCACCCACCAGTCCGAGAACCAGTGCATGGCCTCCGCGACGTCGACCACCAGCCGGTGCCGTCCGGTACGCGCCGCCTCCCGCAGCGCGGCGAACCAGTTGTGGCTCTCCGCCTGCAGCCAGGCCAGCGCCGCGGTCCGGCTGTCCGGGGCGAGGACGCCCACCGGGGTACCGCCGGGCGGGCCGGCGGTGGCAGCCGTCGCATTGACAGCCGTGCCGGTGGCGGGCGCCCGGCCCCCGTCGGGCTCGAACCAGGCGCCGGCGGCGCAGGCCGAGTCCAGCAACCAGCGGCCGGCGCGCTCCCGGGCCGCCGATATCAGCTCGGCCGGTTCCTCGTCGTGCAGGCGCTTCGTCGCGTAGAGCCGGATCAGATCGTGGAAGGCGGCCCGGTCGTCCGTGGTGGGGACGAGCAGGCCCAGTTCGATGAGCTCGTCCAGCATCGGTTCGGTCCGGTGCGCGGGCAGTTCCGCCAGGACCGCGGCCAGCTCGACCCCGAAGTCGGGTCCCTGGACCAGCGCCAGCCGGCGGAACAGCGACCTCTGCGGTCCGGCCAGCTGCTCGTAGGAGAGCGAGAACGCGGTCTGGATGTGGAGATCGCCGGCGGTGAGCCGGTCCAGCCGCAGGTCCTCGGCCGCGAGCCGGTCGGCGAGGTCCCGCACCGTCCACGAGGGGCGGCTGAGCAGCCGGTTCCCGGCGATCCGCAGGGCGAGCGGGAGGTGGCCGCACAGACCGGCGATGTCGGTGAGCGCGGTGCTGTCGGTGCTGTCGGTGCTGTCCGTGCTGTCCGTGCTGTCCGTGAGAACGGTGCTGTCGCGTCCGGCGCCGCCCGCACCGTCCGGGCCGCCGGCGGTGATCGCGGCCAGCAGCTCGGCCGAGGACACGGCGGGGAGCGGACCGAGCCGCAGCCGCCTGGCGTGTTCGATGCCGCTCAGGGCGCGCCGGCTGGTGACCCAGACCTCGGCCCGGCCCCGCCCGGGCAGCAGCGGGCGCAGCTGCCCCTCGTGGGCGACGTTGTCCAGCACCAGCAGGATCCGCCGGTCGCGGACGAGGGCCCGGTACAGGTTCCGCCTCTCGTCGGTGTCGACGGGGATGTCGTTGTCGCCCGTCCCCAGCGCCCTGAGCAGCCGCACCAGGGCCTGGGCCGGTTCGACCGGCCGGGCGTCCAGTCCGCGCAGGTCGAGGAAGAGGCAGCCGTCGCCGTACCGCCCGGCCACCCTGCGGGCGGTCTCCACGGCCAGCGCGGTCTTGCCGACGCCCGGTGGGCCGGAGACGATCGCGACCCTCGGACCGGTGGTGGCCGCACTTCCCCGGGCGAGCCAGTCGGCTTCCTCCTGCCGTCCGACGAAGTCGGCCACGGCGTCGGGGAGTTCGCACAGATTGGGCCCGCTCGAGGCGGTCCGGGCGGCCCGGGCGGAGCGCACCAGGGCGGCGCGGTCGTCCCCGTCCAGGGCGAGGGCGTCGGCCAGCGCCTGCACGGTACGAATCTGGGGGCGCCGGCTGTGGCCCCGTTCCAGGTCGCCGATCGCCCGTGCGCTGACCCCCGATCGCTCGGCGAGTTCCTCCAGGGTGGCGTTCGCCCTGCGCCGGTGACCGCGCAGCAGCGGTCCGAACGGTTCTGTCTGCGGCTGCACCCTTGCTCGCACCCTTTCTTGATCATGACGGGACGGGACGAGCCTACGGTCCGCCGGGCGGGGCGCGTGAACGCGGCGAGGGGGTGCCCCCGCAGCCCGGGCCCCACCGTGACGTCGCGGCAGGCCGGGTCCCGGCGGGCGGCCGCACCGGGCAGCCGCACCGGGCGGCGCCCGGGGTGCCTCCGGGCGGGTGATCCGCGGCCGCAACGGCCGACCCGGACGGGCGTGGCGGGACCGGCCCGGGGACCCGGCCCCCACACTCGAGCTCGGGACCGACCGATCTCCAGGAATGGTGAGACCACAGATGCCCGGTTCAGCAGCCGACCTCCCCCGCGCGGCCCGCCCCGCGCGGCGCCGCTTCCTCCTCGGCGGGGCCTCGGCCCTCGCCGCTCCGCTGCTCGGCGCCGCGCGGGCGTCCGCGGCGCCGAGCAGCATCGCCGACCCGGCGCTGCCCCCGGTGCCGGACGGGTTCACGCCGGGCCCGGACGAGGCCCTGCGGTGGCTGGTCGAGGGGAACGAACGCTGGGTCGCCGGGGAACTGCTGCATCCGCACCAGACCGTGGCCCGCCGCCGGGCCGTGGCGGCGGGCCAGCATCCGCTCGCCACGGTGTTCTCGTGCATCGACTCCCGGGTGCCGCCCGAGATCGTGTTCGACCGTGGCGTCGGGGACCTGTTCGTGGTCCGGACGGCGGCCCAGACCAACAACGGGCTGGTCCAGGGCGCGGTCGAGTACGGCGCCGAGGAGGCGGTGACCCCGCTGGTGGTGGTGATGGGCCATCAGCGCTGCGGAGCCGTCACCCTCGCCGTGGAGACGCTGAACAACGGCACCGAGGTACCGGCCCACCTGGTGGAGGTGGTCGAGGCACTGCGGCCCGCGTACGAGGCGGCGCGGCCCCTGCCGGGCGACCAGGTCGACAACACCGTCCACGCGCAGATCCGGCTCACCGCCGACCAGCTGCGCGAGGACCCGCTGCTCGCCCCGCTCGTCGCCGGGCACCGGGTCCGGGTACTGGGTGCCTACTACTCCGTCGACAGCGGCTGCGTGGACTTCCTGCCGTCCTGACGGCGGCACCGGACCACCGCCGTGGGCAGCCGAACGCCGGGCGGCCCGGGCCGGGGCGGGGCGGGGCCGGGTCAGGGCGAGGCGGCCGGGAGGGCCGCCGGTACGGCCGTGCGGTCGCCGGCCGGGCGGCCGACGGAGGCGGGCAGCGACTGCTCCGCCCAGATGACCTTGCCCTGCGGCGTGTAGCGGGTGCCCCAGCGTTTCGCCACCTGGGCCACCAGGAACAGGCCCCGGCCGCCCTCGTCGGTGGTCGCCGCGTACCTGAGGTGCGGCGAGGTGTCGCTCCCGTCGGCCACCTCGCAGATCAGGAAGCGATCGTAGAGCAGCCGGATCCGCACCGGCGGGGAGCCGTACCGGATGGCGTTGGTGGCCAGTTCGCTGATCACCAGCTCGGTCTCGAACGCCAGGTCGCCCAGCCCCCACTCGGTGAGCCGCTGCTGCGCCCACAGCCGCACGTCGGCGACGGCGGAGGGGTCAGAGGGCACGTCGCGTTCGGCGACCCGGCCGGGGTCGAGCACCTTGGTCCTGGCGATCAGCAGCGCCACGTCGTCCTGCGGCCGTTCCGGCAGCAGCGCGTCCAGCACCTGGTCGCAGTTGTCCTCCGGCTCCCGGTGGCGGTCGGTGAGCGCGGCGCGCAGCAGTTCCATGCCGACGTCGAGGTCCCGGGTGCGCTCCTCGATCAGGCCGTCGGTGTACAGCACGATCTGGGTGCCCTCGGGGAGGTACAGCTCCGCCGTCTCGAAGGGGTGGCCGCCGATGCCCAGCGGCGGGCCGGCGGGCAGGTCCGGGAAGGCGACGCTGCCGTCGGGGTGGACCAGCGCCGGGGGCGGGTGCCCGGCCCGCGCCATGTCGCAGCGCCGGGACACCGGGTCGTAGATCGCGTACAGGCAGGTGGCGCCGGTGACGCCGGAGCCGATGTCGCCGTCGGTCTCCTCCAGGTCGATGCGGTTCACCAGCTCGTCGAGGTGGTTCAGCAGCTCGTCCGGCGGTACGTCGAGGGCGGAGAAGTTGTGGACGGCGGTACGCAGCCGGCCCATGGTGGCCGCGGCGTGCAGGCCGTGGCCGACCACGTCGCCGACCACCAGCGCGACCCGGCTGCCGGGCAGCGGTATCACGTCGAACCAGTCGCCGCTGACCCCGGACTGGGCGGGCAGGTAGCGGTGGGCGACCTCCAGCGCGTTCTGCCCGGGCAGCGCGCGCGGCAGCAGGCTGCGCTGCAGGGTGACGGCCATCGCGTGCTCGCGGGTGTACCGGCGGGCGTTGTCGATGCTGACCGCGGCCCGCGCGACCATCTCCTCGGCCAGCGACCGGTCCTCGTCGTCGAACGGTTCGGGCTTCTGCGACCGCCAGAAGTTGGCGACGCCCAGCACCATGCCGCGTGCCTTCAGCGGGGTGGTGATCAGGGAGTGCACCCCGTAGTCGAGGATCCGCCTGGTCATCTCCGGGTCCTGGGCCTGCCAGCCGTGCGCCACCGACAGGTCGGGGACCACCTGCGAGCTGCCGCTGTCGAACCCCCGGGCCTGCGGCGTCGAGGCGAGGAACGCGATCAGCTTGCCGGGCGGGTAGAACGGCGGGTCCTCGCGGATCCCGTGCACCGCGGTGCGGCGCAGGTCGACGCCGGCGCTGGTGGGCTCGTCGCCGTGCAGCACGGGGTCGGCCAGGTCGACGGTGACGAAGTCCGCGAAGGCGGGGACGGCGACCCTGGCCAGTTCCTCGGAGGTCCGCCCGACGTCCAGCGTCGTCCCGATGCCGACCCCGGCCTCGTACAGCAGCTCCAGCCGCTTGCCCGCGACCTCGGCCTTCCCGCTCAGTGCCAGCAGGTCGGTCGAGTCGCGCAGGGTCGCGACGGTTCCGAGCGAACCGCGGTGGCGGCCGGTCGGGCGCTGGTTGACGGCGATCAGCCGGCCGCCCGCCCGGTGGATCTCGTCGGTCGCCACCCGGCCCGACAGCAGCAGCTCGGCGACCTCGGCGTCCAGGCCCCGCAGGTCCCCCAGGTTCCGGCCCTCGGCGTCCGGCGGCAGGCCCAGCAGTTCCTTGGCCTCGTCGTTCGCCAGCAGCAGCCGGCTGTCCTGCCCGACGATGACCACGCCCTCGCGGACCGCGTGCAGCACGGCGTCGTGGTGCTCGTACATGCGGGTGATCTCGGCCGGGCCCAGGCCGTGCGTCTGGCGCTTCAACCGCCGGGCGATCAGGGCGCTGCCGGCGGTGGCCACCGCGAGCGCGGCGGCGCCGGTCCCCAGGATGACGGGCAGCTGCCGGTCACCGGCGGTGTTGACGTTCTTGACCTTCAGCCCGGCCGAGACCAGGCCCACCACCGTGCCGCCGGAGTCGGTGACCGGCACCACCGCCTGCACCTCGTGCCCGAGCGGGCCGTGCACGCTCTCGGTGTAGACGTGGCCCTCCAGCGAGGGCTGGATGGTGCCGACGAACCGCTTCCCGATCCGGTCCGGCAGCGGATGCGTGTAGCGGATCCCGTTGGTGTCCATCACCACGATGAAGTCGACGCCCGCGGGCCCCCGCGCGGCCTCCGTCAGCGGCTGGAGCACGGCCGACGGATCGGGCGACTGCAGGGCGTCCACCACGCCGGGCGAGTGCGCGAAGGTCTCGGCGACCGCCACCGACCGGTTCTTCGCCTCCGCCTCGCTGTTGCCGCGCGCCTCCAGCAGCAGCGACAGGATCGCCCCCACGACCAGCAGCACCACGACGACCACTTGCAGCACGAAGACCTGACCGGCCACACTGCGCCGGCCCCTCGCCACCAGCGACCGGTCCGAGACTCTCCGGGATCGGCCGACGCGTTCGACCATGCGTCATTTCTAACACCGCGAAGGCGACCCGACCACGAAGCCCGGCGGCGGCCCGCCGCACCGCCGGGCCGGCCCTCACGGGCGGTAGCGGACGGCCACCGCGGCGTGCCGCGCGGCTGCCTGGAATCCGCGCCGGTCCACCCGGGCACCAGCGGGGTACGCCTAGGCTCGAGCACGGAGAACGAGGAGGAGCGCATGACCGCTGGTGCCCTCGATGGCATCGTCGTCGCCGACTTCAGCCGGGTGCTGGCCGGCCCGTACGCCACCATGATGCTCGCGGACCTCGGCGCGGACGTGGTCAAGGTCGAACGGCCGGGGACCGGGGACGACACCCGGGCCTGGGGCCCGCCGTTCGACGCGGACGGGCAGGCGACGTACTTCAACGCCGTCAACCGCAACAAGCGTTCGGTGGTGCTCGACCTCCACGACGGCCGCGACCTGGGGCGCGCCCTCGACCTGGTGCGCGGCGCCGACGTCGTGGTGGAGAACTTCCGCGCCGGGACCATGGACCGGCTCGGACTCGGCTACCGGGACCTGCGGGCCGTACGGCCCGGCCTGGTCTACTGCTCGATCACCGGCTTCGGCTCCGGGGAGGGCGCCGCGCTGGCCGGCTACGACCTGCTGGTCCAGGCCGTCGGCGGGCTGATGAGCGTCACCGGGCCCGGTCCCGGCGAGCCGACCAAGGCCGGGGTCGCGCTGGTCGACGTCCTCACCGGGGTGCACGCGCTGGCCGGGATCCTGGCCGCGCTGCGCCACCGCGACCGGACCGGGCAGGGGCAGCTGGTCGAGGTCAACCTGCTGTCCACGCTGCTGTCCTCGCTGGTGAACCAGGCCTCCGGGTACCTCGGTGCGGGCGTGGTCCCCGGCATCCTCGGCAACCGCCACCCGAGCATCGCCCCGTACGAGGTGTTCCCGACGGCGGACCGCCCGCTGGTGCTGGCCGTCGGCAACGACCGGCAGTTCCGGGCGCTGGCGCAGGTGGTCGGCCGCGCCGAACTGGCCGACGACCCGCGCTTCGCGCACAACACCGACCGGGTCACCCACCGGACGGCGCTGGCAGCCGTACTGGCGGGGCGGCTCGCGATGCGCGGCGCGGACGAGTGGTTCGCGCTGTTCCGCGCGGCCGGGGTGCCGGCCGGCCCGATCAACGACGTGCGGGAGGCGTTCGGCCTCGCCACCGCCCTCGGACTGGAGCCCACCGTCGCGGTGCCGGGCAGCGCGGCGCCCCAGGTGGCCAACCCGATCACGATGTCCGTCACCCCGCCCCGCTACCACCGCGCCCCGCCGCGCCTCGGCGAGGGCTGAAGCCGGGCGCAGGCCGGGCCCCCGGGTTCAGGCCACGCCCGCCGCGTCCAGCAGGGCGTTCGCCGTGGTCACGGCCAGCCCGTCCAGCGGCTGCCCCTGGACGACCGCCCGGCTGCCCGCGCCGTCGAAGACGATGGTCAGCTGGCGGGCCAGAGTCTCGGGGTCGGCCGCGCCGCCCCGGGCGGCCTCGCGGTGGAAGAAGGCGGTCAGGGCGTCCTTGGAGCGGCGGGCGACCAGGCTGGCCGGGTGCCCCGGGTCCTTGAGCTCGACCGCCGTGGCGACGAAGGGGCAGCCCCGGTACTCCGGCGCGGCGGTCAGTGCCTCCAGGCGCTCGAACACGTGCAGCAGCCGGGCGCGCGGCGGCCGCGGGTCGTCCTGGTCGGGCAGGGTCAGCGCCAGGTAGGCGGGGCCGCGCCGCTCCAGGCTCGCCGCCAGGACCTCGTCCTTGCTGTCGAACAGCTGGTACATGGTGCGCTTGGACACCCCGGCCGCCCGGCACAGCGCGTCCACGCCGATGCCGACGCCCTCCCGGTAGAACAGGCCGGCCGCGGCATCCAGCAGGCGCTCCCGCGCGGACACCTGCACGCCCTTCACGCCTTCGTCGGTGGTCATGCATCCGAGGTTACGCGGACCCTTGCCGTTTGGAAACCGATCGGTATACCTTGGTGGAAATCGAGGAAACCGATCGGTTTCCGAATCTGAGGGAGAACGGTCATGACCACGATCGAAGGCGCGAACGTCCTGGTCACCGGCGGCAGCCGCGGCCTCGGCAAGGCCCTGGTGGAGGCGCTGTACGCCCGGGGCGCGAAGCAGGTCTACGCCACGGCCCGCGACCCGCGGACCGTCACCCACCCCGACGCCGTACCGCTGGCGATGGAGATCACCGACCCGGCGTCGGTCGCCGCCGCGGCCGAGCGGGCCCAGGACGTCACCATCCTGGTCAACAACGCCGCGGGGCTGGTCGGCGCGTCCTTCCTGGACTCCCCGGTCGAGGACGTCCGCCGGGAGTTCGAGGCCAACTTCTACGGCCCGCTGCACACCACCCGCGCGTTCGTCCCGATCATCGAGCGCAACGGCGGCGGCCACCTGCTCACCGTCCACTCCGTGCTCTCCTGGGTGGCGCTGTCCGGCTCCTACAGCGCGTCCAAGGCGGCCCTGTGGTCGCAGACCAACTCCCTGCGGCTGGACCTCAAGCCCCGCGGCATCAACGTCACCGGCCTGCACGTCGGCTACGTCGACACCGACATGGCCGCCGCCGTCGACGCACCCAAGTCCTCCCCGCACGCCGTCGCCGAGCAGGCACTCGACGGCATCGAGGCCGACGCCTACGAGGTCATCGCCGACGAGCTCACCCGCCGGGTCAAGTCCGGCCTCTCGGCCGACCTCGGTGCCCTCTACCCCCAGCTCGCCGGGTAGGGCGCGTTACGGGCCGGCGCCCGCCCGGGCGCCGACGTGGGTGCCGGGACGGGCCCGGGGCCGGGTGGCGGCGGGTATCTTTTCGGCAGCCCGCCGCTTCGATCCGCCTGTCCCGCCCCCGAGTCCATCCGGAGCAGCCTCGTGTCCACCTCCCATGCCCGGCCGCGGATAGCCGTGTTCGGCGCCGGATCCATCGGCTGCCATCTCGGCGGCATGCTCGCCGCGACCGCCGAGGTCACCCTGATCGGCCGGCCGGCCGCGATGGCCGCGATCGACGCCGAGGGGCTGACCCTCACCGGCCCGGGCCCGGCCCGCCGCGGGATCCGGGACCTGACCACCGCCACCGGCCCGGAGGCCGCGGCCGGCGCCGACTACGTCCTGGTCACGGTGAAGTCCGCGGACACCGCGGCCGCCGCCCGGGAACTCGCCCCGCACCTCGGCCCCGGCACCGTGGTGGTCAGCTTCCAGAACGGCCTGCACAACCCGGCGGTGCTCGCGGCGGCGCTGCCGTCCCACCGGGTGCTGGCCGGCATGGTGCCGTACAACGTGGTGCGGACCGGACCCGCCGCATTCCACCAGGGCAGTGGCGGGTCGCTGATGCTGGCGGCCGGGGAGGGCGCGGACGCGCTCGCCGGGGCGGCCCGGTCGGGCGGTCTGCTGCTGGAGCTGCGGCCGGACATGCCGGCCGTCCAGGCGGCGAAGCTGCTGCTGAACCTCAACAACGCGGTCAACGCGCTCTCCGGCCTGCCCCTGCGCGAGCAGGTCGGGCAGCGGGCTTACCGGCTGTGCGTGGCGCGCTGCCAGCGGGAGGCGTTGGCGGCGTTCCGGGCCGCCGGGGTGACGCCGGCCCGGCTCGGGCCGGTGCCGCCCGCGCTGATGCCACGGGTGCTGGGACTGCCCGACGCGTTGTTCCAGTTGCTGGCGGGGGCGAGTCTGCGGATCGACGCCACCGCCCGCTCCTCGATGTGGGAGGACCTCCAGCGCGGGCGGCCCACCGAGATCGACTCGCTCCAGGGCGAGATCGTCGCGCTCGCGGGACGCCACGCCCTCGGGGCCCCGGCCAACGCCCGTCTGATCGCCCTGGTCCGTGAGGCGGAGGCGGCGGCCCCCGGTACCGCCCCCGGCTGGGCCGGGTCCGCGCTCCTCGCCGAACTCACCTCGGCCCGCTGACACATCGGCCGGTTATAGTCCTGCGAACCGCTGTCGCGGGTGGGTCGCCGTCGAGCCGCCCGCCCGCTCCTCGCCGTCACTGAGGCACGCCCTGGGCCCCCACCGCCCGGGCGGCGCCCGGTGTCCTGCCCCCACCGCCCCCGAGAGGTCCGCCGGCCCGTGCCCGATCCCCGCTTCAGCGTCCTGTCCCCGGACTTCGCCACCGATCCCTACCGGTACTTCGGCCGGCTGCGGGACCGGTCGCCGGTGCACTACGAGCCCGCGCTCGACAGCTACTTCCTCTCCCGCCACCGCGATGTACGGCGGGTGCTGACGGATCATGACGCGTTCACCACCCGGACCCTCCAGGTGCGCGCCGAGCCGGTGATGCGCGGGCCGGTGCTCGCCCAGATGACCGGCGCCGAGCACACCGCTAAGCGGAAGATCGTCGTCCGGGGCTTCACCGGCCGGGCCCTGCAGGAGCAGGTCCGCGCGATCCGCTCCATCGCCGCCGAGCTCGTCGCGCCGTTCCTTCCCGTGGGCCGGATGGACCTCGTCGAGGACTTCGGCAAGCCGTTCGCCGTCCAGGTGACGCTCGAGGTCCTCGGGCTGGACCGGCGGGACTGGCAGCGGGTCGCCGCCTGGCTGGGCGGGGTCGGCGAGTTCATCACCAGCATGGTGCTCACGCCCGAACGCCGTCGCCACTGCCTGGACTGCGCCGAGCAGTTGGAGGCCTACATCGCCCCGGTCATCGAGGAGCGGCGGCGCCGTCCCGGCGAGGACCTGATCTCGATGCTGTGCACGGCCGAGTTCGACGGCATCGCCATGAGCGACCGCGAGATCACCGCGCTGGTCATCAACGTCCTGATCGCCGCCGTCGAACCCGCCGACAAGACCCTCGCCCTCCTGCTCAAGCACCTGATCGACCACCCGGAACAGCTGGCCCGGGTCCGCCGGGACCCGGCTCTGCTGCCCGCGGCCATCGCCGAGACGCTGCGCCTCACCCCGCCCGTCCAGCTCATCCCCCGTCAGGCGGAGGCGGATGCGGTGTTCGCGGGCACCGTCGTACCGGCGGGCGCCACCGTGTTCTGCATGATCGGCGCGGCCAACCGGGACCCCGGGGCCTTCACCGACCCGGACACCTTCGACCTCCACCGCGCGGATCTGGGCACCGCCCGTTCCTTCACCGCCGCCGCCCAGCACCTGTCCTTCGGCGCCGGGCTGCACCAGTGCGTCGGCGCGGCCTTCGCCCGCGCGGAGATCGAGACCGTGGCCGAGCTGCTGCTCCCGCTGCTCGACCGGGTCCGCTTCGGCCCCGGCTTCCGGTACCGGGAGAGCGGCCTGTACACCCGCGGTCCGGTGTCCCTCGCCCTGGACTTCACCCCCGTGCGCGAGGCCGCGGTCGGCGGCCCGGCGGCCGGCTGAGGCCCGGTCCGGGGTTCCGGAGATATCGAAAAGCCAGATATACCGGGTATGTTGGGCCGGGCCCTGACATCGGCCGGGCCGGCCGGATCGGGGCGGCGGAGCGGCGGGCCGGACCATTCGGGTACGGACCGCCGGGTACCGATCGCCGCCGGGGCCGCAGGAACAGCCGGAGGTCTTCGTCCGGTGCGGGGCATGGGGAGGGGAGCCGTCATGGTGTCCGTCGGAGAGCGGCTGAGCACCGCGCGCGTACAGGCTTTCATCGGGCGGGACGAGCAGCTCGGGCGGTTCGCCGAGGCGCTGGCCGACGATCCGCGGGCGCCGTTCGCCTTCTACGTGTTCGGGCCGGGCGGGATCGGGAAGTCGACGCTGCTGCGGCGGCTGGCCGACCACGCGAGGGCGGCGGGCCGGCTCCTGGTCGAGCTCGACGGGCGTTTCGTCGGCCGGGACCCGGCCGACTTCGAGCGGGCGGCGGCCGCCTTCCTTGACGTGCCCGGCACGGTGCTGTTCGTGGACTCCTTCGAGCACTGCCAGTGGCTGGAGAGCTGGTTGTGGCACCACTTCCTGCCGCGGGCAGCGGACGGCGCGCTGGTCGTCCTGGGCGGGCGGCTCGCGCCGCAGCCGCAGTGGACCGCCGACCCGGCCTGGGCCGGCCTGCTGCACGTGACCGAGCTCGAGCCGTTCACCGAGCAGCAGGCCAGGAGTCTGCTGGCCGCGGCGGCGATCGGGCCCGAGCTGCGGGAGTTGGTGCTCCGCTTCGCGGGCGGCAACCCGCTGGCGCTGTCGCTCGCGGCGGCGGCGGGCTGGACGGGCTGGAACCGGGAGGAGATCTGGGCGCCGTCGGCCGACGTGCTGCGGACCCTGCTGGTGGGGCTGATCGGGGAGGTGCCCTCGGCGGCCCACCGCCGTGCGCTGGAGGTGGCCGCGCAGGCCTACTCGACCTCCGAGGAGCTGCTCGCGGCGGTGCTGCCGGAGGTGGACGCCCATCTGCTGTTCGCGTGGCTGCGGGACCTGCCGTTCATGGAGTCCACCCACCGGGGGCTGCACCCGCACGACGCCGCCCGCGAGACGCTGGCCGCCGACCTGCGCTGGCGGGCCCCCAACGCCTTCGTGAACATGCGCCGCCGGCTGGCGGAGGAGTATCTGCGCCTGCTGCGCGACGCGCCCGAGGAGCGCGTCTGGACCGTCACCGACGAGCTCTTCTACCTCTTCCGGGACGGGGAGATCGTGGCCCGGCTGCGCACCTGGTCCCGTGAGGACGAGGTGCACGACCGCCCGCTGCACCCGGACGACCTCGACACCGTGCTGCGGATGGCGACGGAGACCGAGGGCCCGGCCTCCGCGGCCGTGGTCCGCTACTGGGCCGAGCGCCAGCCGCAGGCCTTCAGCGTCTACCGGCTGGTCACCACCGGCCGGATCGTGGCGTTCACGGCCCGCCTGGCGCTGCCGTCCCCGCCGGACCCCGATGACCTGGCCGCCGACCCCGTGGTGGCCGCCGCCTGGGAGTACGCCGCCGCGACCGCCCCGGTCGGGCCGGGCGAGCACATCGGGGTCAGCCGCTTCACGGTCTACCCCGAGCGGTACCAGGTGCCCTCCCGGGTGATCGACCTGAGCAGTTCCCGGGCCCAGGCGGAGTCCGCCCGGGCCCGTGGCCGCGCCTTCGGCTTCGCCGTCTGGCGGGACGCCGACGCCTGGGCCGCACGGGTCAAGGGCAGCCTCACCGACACCGGCGCGCGGCCGCAGGTCGGTGAGTACACGTACGGGCTGTTCGCGGTCGACTGGCGGCTGGTACCGGTCGAGACCTGGCTGCGCCACTTCATCGCGGCCACCGAGGTGCCGGTCCCGGCCGGGCCGTCCGGCAGCTCCCGCACCGATTTCGACCAGGCCGTCCGGGAGGCCCTGGCGCACTGGCGCGACCCGGGCGCCTTCGCCGCCTGCGCGCTGATGCGCGCCCGGATCGCGGCCGACCTCGACGACCCGGCCGGGGAGCTGCGCGCCCTGCTGCGCCGGGCGGTCGACGACCTCGCCCGTGACCCGCGCGGGGTCCGGGCCCGCGACGCCCTGTCGGCGAGCTACTTCTCCGGTGCGCCCACCCAGGAGGCCGCCGCCCGGCGCCTCGGCCTGCCGTACGGCACCTACCGGCGGCACCTGCGGCAGGGCCTCGACCTGCTCTGCGAGGCGCTGTGGCAGCGCGAGCTGTTCGGCGACCCGGACGAGCGGACGCCCGCGCTCTGAGCGGGGCCGCCGCCTGCACCGGGACGGCCGGGCGGGAACGACGGCCGGGCGGGAACACCGGGGCCGCCGCGTAGGTTGTGAGCTGCTGGAACGTTCCGCACCCCCGACCGAAGGATCCGACCTTGAGCCTCTACGACATCCCGCTGCGCACCCTGGCCGGCGAGCCGGCGTCCCTCGCCGACTACAAGGGCAAGGCCCTGCTGCTGGTGAACGTGGCGTCGAAGTGCGGCCTCACCCCGCAGTACGCCGGTCTGGAGCGGCTGCACGAGCGCTACGCCGACCGCGGCTTCGCGGTGCTCGGCTTCCCGTGCAACCAGTTCGGCGGCCAGGAGCCGGGCACCGAGGAGGAGATCCAGACCTTCTGCTCGATGACCTACGGGGTGACCTTCCCGCTGTTCGAGAAGCTGGACGTGAACGGTGAGGACCGCCACCCGCTGTTCGCCCGGCTGACGCAGACGCCGGACGCCGAGGGCGCCGCCGGGGACGTGCAGTGGAACTTCGAGAAGTTCCTGGTCTCGGCGGACGGCACGGTGGCCGGCCGGTTCCGGCCGCGGACCGAGCCGGAGGCGGAGGAGCTGATCGCGGCGATCGAGGCGCAGCTGACGGCCTGACCCGGCCGCCGTGCTCGCTTCGGCACCCGCCCCTTCCGCCGGACGGCCGGCGGGAGGGGCGGAGCGCTGTGCGCGGGTGGTCAGCAGCCGCCCAGCAGCGAGGTGAGGGTGGACTTCTCGGCGCTGTCGACGCTGAGGCCGTAGTAGTACTTCACCTGGACCCAGGCGCGGGCGTAGGTGCAGCGGTAGGAGGCCTGGGGCAGCCAGGTGGTGGGGTCCTGGTCGCCCTTGGAGCGGTTGGAGCTCGCGGAGACGGCGATCAGCTGGGGGCGGGTGAGGTCGTTGGCGAACGCCTGGCGCTGGGCGGTGGTCCAGGCCCAGGCGCCGGAGCGCCAGGCCTCGGCGAGCGGGACCAGGTGGTCGATGTCGAAGCTGGAGGCGTTGGTGGTGGTGGCGCCGTCGTAGGCGGAGGTCCAGCTGCCGCTGACGGCGGCGCAGGAGGAGTCGGTGCTGACGCCGCTGCCGTCCCGCTTGATGACCGTCTCGCGGGTGTTGCAGGTGCCGGAGATGGTGATCCAGTGCGGGAACAGCGCCCGGTCGTAGGTCGAGGTGTGGGACTCGGCGGTGACGGTGAGCGCGGCCAGGTAGCTCTTCGCGGTGGCGGTGGAGACCGGGGTGGGGAGGGCGGCCTCGGCGGTGCCGGTGCCGGTGAGCAGCGCGGCGGCGGCGAGCAGGGCGGTGGCCGCGGCGGCGGCTGCGCGGCGGAGCGGGCGGTTCGCGGGCATGCGGACTCCTGGGGGCGGGGAGGCGGGGACAGCGTCCGTACGGATGGGTGTTCGGACGGTCAACCAGCCTGGCGCGCACCAGGTTTACGCGGGTAGACCCGGGAGGTGAACAGTTCCCGCCGGGTCTGCGGAGCCGCTGTGCCCGCCCTGTGCGCCCGCGTTGCGCAGGTGCGGTGGCCGGTCCGGCGCCCACCGTGCCGCCACAGGTCCCGAACCGGTGACAGGTGTGCAACTACCGGACGACCGGCGGGCGTCACAGGGAAGTACTGGCTGCACACTGTCAGTGGGGGCGGGCAGGATCGGCGTGGTCCTGCCGACGCAGGGAGGGGATGCGCGATGACGACGGCACAGGTACACACCGTCCACGGGCTGTTCGAGGAGCAGGCCCGCCGGACTCCAGGGGCACAGGCCGTGGTGTGCGGCGCCGAGCAGCTCACGTACGGCGAACTCGACGCCCGGGCCAACCGGTTGGCGCACCGGCTGGTGGCGCTCGGGCTGGGCCCGGAGCGGCCCGCGGCGGTGGCGCTGGGGCGGGGGCCCGAGCTGCTGACGGCGGTGCTGGCGGTGCTGAAGGCGGGCGGCGCCTACGTGCCGCTGGAGCCGACCGGCCCGGATGCGGTGATCCGTCATGTCCTGGCGGACGCCGACCCGGTGGTCGTGGTGAGTGACGAGGTGCACCGGGTCCGGCTGGCGGACGCCACCGCCCGGCCGGTGCTCTGTCTGGACACCGAGGCCGACGCGCTGGCCGCGCTGCCGTCCACGGCGCCGGACGTCCGGGTCCGGGACGCGGACGTGGCCTGCGTGTTCTACACCTCGGGCTCGACCGGGGTCTCCAAGGGCGCGCAGATCGAGCACCGCAACCTGCTGCACGCGTACCGGGGTTGGCAGGAGGTGTACCGGCTGACCGACGCCGACCGGATCCTGCAGACGGCCACCCTGGAGTTCGACGTCTTCACCGCGGACTGGCTCCGCGCGCTCGGCACCGGTGCCACCCTGGTGATGGCCAGGCGCAACTTCACCCTGGACCGCACGGCCGAACTGCGGGAGCTGCACGAGCTGGTGATCGGCGAGCGGATCACCGTGATGGAGGTCAACGTCCACCTGCTGCGCCGGCTGTTCGCCCATCTCCAGCCGCTCGGGCTGGAGCTTGGATCGGTGCGGCTGCTGTCGGTGGGCGCCGAGAAGTGGTACCTGGACGAGCAGTTGCGGATCCAGCGCTACCTCGGCCCGGACGTGCGGCACATCAACGTCTACGGTGTCGCCGAGGCCGCGGTGGACAGCACCTACTTCGACCCGGCCACCCTGGCGGACCCGCCGGAGCACCCGGAGCGGCTCTCCCTGATCGGCGTCCCATTCCCGGGCAACCGGGTGCACCTGCTGGACCCGCAGGGCGTCCCGGTGGCTCCCGGCGAGTGCGGCGAGATCTGTCTGTCCGGTCCCGGCGTCGGCCGCGGCTACCTCAACCAGCCGAAGCTGACCGCCGAACGGTTCTTCGCCGACCCGGCCCGCCCGGACCTGCGGCTCTACCGCACCGGTGACCTCGGGCGGCTGCGCCCGGACGGCATCCTGGAGTTCGTCAGCCGCGACCTCGGCCCGGAGACGGCCGCCGCCGTCCGGGTCGAGACGCTGCTGCGCGGGCACCCGGACGTCCGCGAGTGCGCGGTCGCCACGGTCGACCTGGAGCCGGCCCGGGAGCCGGCCCTGGTCGCGTACGTGGTCGCGGACCCCGGCCGGGCGCCCGACGCCTGGGCGCTCCGCAGCCACCTGGCCGAACGGCTGCCCGCCGACGCGCTGCCGGACGCGGTGGTACCGCTGCCCGGCCTGCCCCGCACCCGGGCGGGCAAGCTCGACCGGGCCGCGCTGCCGCTGCCCGCGCCGCGGACCGAACCGGCCCCGTCCGGCAAGTCGGGGCGGCAGCCCTCGGGCGGCAAGGGCGCGGCGGGGGTGTGGGCCGACGGGGACAACACCCCCGGGGTGTGGGCCGGCCTGGTGGTGCTCTTCACCGTGCTCGCCCGGCTGTCCACCAGCACCTTCTGGCCGGGGTCGACCGATCTGCGGCTGGTCCCGCAGCCGTGGGCCACCGTGTTCCAGCTGCTGTACTGGGCCGAGTCGCTGGGCGCCGGACTCGGCCTCGCCTTCCTGCTCCTGGGCGGGCCGGCGCTGGCCCGGTTCGGCCGGCCCCGCGGCCTGACCGTCCTGACCCGGCTGGCCGTGTTCTGGCTGCTGGCCTCCTGGTGGCCGCAGGACAACTTCTACCGGACCACCGACCCGCGGAACTGGTCCACCCAGGGCACCCTGGTGGTGCTGTTCAACATCGCGCTGATCGCCTCGGCCGCGGTGGTGGTGCGCTTCCTCGTCCGGCAGGCGCCCCGGCCGGGCCGCTGACGCTCACCGGGCGGTGAGCGGGTCGAAGGGGTCGCCGAGGGCCAGGTTCGCGGCCCGGGCGACCGCCTCCGCCGCGTCCAGCGCGTCCGGGTCGGTCGCGGCGAGGGCCACGCCCACCGTCGGCTGCGCCTCGAAGCCGGCCGTGGGGATGGTCGGCAGCAGGGTGGCGCCGAACCGGGCGCAGCGCCGGGCGAGCGCCTCCAGGTGGGCGAGCAGCGCCTGTTGGCCGAGCCGGGCGCCGAGCGGGAGCCGGTCGATGGTGCGGACCAGGTGGCCGGGGCCGCGGACGGCGTCCAGCCGGGCCTGGATCATGAACGCCACGGCGGGCCCGGTGAGCCGTACGTTGGTCTCGGTCGGGGCGAGGCGTCCGGCCGGGTCGGTGACGAAGTCGACGTCGTACCAGCCCCGGTGGCCGGCCGCGGCAAGCTCCCGTCCGACCGCGACGCCGAACGGGACGGCGGCGCCGGCCAGCCGGGCGGGTACGCTGCCCGGCCCGACGGTCGCGCCGGCGTAGGCGGTGTCCTCGACCCGCATCAGGGCGACACCGACCGGGTGGACGGTGCCGTCCTCGGTGATCAGGCCGTCGAAGCTCGGGTGGCGCAGCCGGCCGCCGCCCTCGACGTACTCCTCGACCAGCAGGCCTTCGCGGGACGGCAGGACCTGGTCGTCGGCCAGCCGGCGCAGCAGGTTCCGGGCGCCTCCGGCGGCGGCGATCCGTCCGGGGGTCAGGACGGCGGTGCCGAACCCGCCGACGCCGTGCCGGGCCTTGAGGACGGTGGTCCGACCGGCGCGGGCCCGTTCGTCGACGACCCCGGCCAGTGCGCGGGGGGAGTCCACCGCCAGCTGTGCGGGCACCCGGATGCCGGGGTGGCCGGGTGCGAGGCGGGTGAACAGGGCGTGCGAGGCGTCCTTGGCCTCGTAGCGGCGGACGGCCGCGACGCCCGTTCCGGTCCCCTCGGTGGCGCCCCAGTGCCGGACGGGCAGCGCGAGCGCGTCGAGCCGGCGGCGCAGTTCGGGGCGGGCGGCGAGGGCGGGACCGATCAGCCGGCCATCCTCGGCGAGGCCGCTGTGCACCTCGACCTCGGACCAGTCGAGTATCCGATCGAGTCGGCGGACCCACTCCGGCTCGACCTGGTGCGGCAGCACCAGCACGGCCGGGTGGGGGCTGTAGAAGGCGGCGAGGCAGGAGTAGTGGTGGCCGTGCCGGGTGCTGTCGTCCGACGCGGGGACGAACTGGGCGTTGAAGTCGGCGACGTTCCCGATGTGCACGGCCCTGCGGCCGCCGGTCCAGGCCTCGGCCCACGCTGCGGTACCCATCCGCCGAGACTACGGCCCCGCCCGGGCGGGCGGGGCCGGTTGGGCGGGGCAGCCGGTCGGGCGGGGCCGGTCGGGGCGGGGCTCCCCGAACGGTTTCTGACCGTGGGTCAGGCCTCGCCGGGGTGCCAGGCGGGCCACTCCCAGGGACGGTCCTCCCACTGCACCAGCAGCGGGTCGTGCGGGTCGAGGTCCGGGAAGTGGTGCTTGATCTCCGGTTCGAACTCCTCGGGCGCCAGCGGCTTCCAGCCGATGCCCTCGAAGCGGACCAGCCGGTAGCGGCTGTCGGTCCGGAACTCGGCGATCTCGACCAGCGGCTTCACCCTCCGGCTGGGGTCGTCCATGGTGTGCTCCCTGTGTGCGGCGCGCTCCGTGAGGTTCTCCATCCCGCCAGGATCGCCGCGGGGCCGGGCCGGCGCACTCCGTGCCTCGGCCGGGTGGACGCATCGCGCGGGCCGTTCCGCAACCGCCGGTCCGTCGTTGGGCACGGCGGGCCGGTGCCCCGGGCCGCACGGGCCGGACGGCCGGACGGCGTGGAGGGATCGCGTGGAAGAGCAGTGGCAGCCGCCCTGGCAGTACTCCTGGGAGCAGCAGCCCGGCGGGCCGGCCGGGCCGCCGGTCGCACCGCCCGCACCCCGGGCGCCGGCGGCCGGGCCCGCGCGGCCGCGTGCCCAGCGGGTGGCGCGGGTGGCGGTGCTGCTCGGGGGTGCGATGGTGCTGGGCGGGCTGCTGGCCACCTGCGGGCCGCTGGCCGAGGAGTCCACCGGCACGCTGGTCGGCGGCACCTCCACCGCCGGGCCCGGTCCGACGCCGCTCGCCCCGCCGCCGGTGCCCGGTACGCCCTCCCCCGGGCAGTCCGGCACGTCCGGCCCCGCCGGCGCGACCCCCGTGGCCGACGACGAGGTACAGCGCTCGACGGCGTCCGGCGGCCCGGCCGGCGGGGCGCCGGCCGCGTCCCCGCCGTCGCCCTCGGCCCGCCGGACGGGCGCGGCCCGGCCGTCCGCCTCGACGCAGCGGCCGCCGGGCGCCGCGGTGCGGCCGCAGCCGAGTCCGCCACTGATCTCCGGCCTGGCGATCTGCGCCGAGGCGGAACGGCTCGGCCAGTGGAAGCCCGGCTCCCAGCAGGCCCAGGTCTGCCGCGGCCTGTACGGCGGCTGAGCCCTGCCGGCGCCCGCCGGTCCCGTACCGTGAGGGACGGGCCGCCGGTGGTCGGGCCCGTACGCGGGAGGAGACCGTGATGGGCGCAGGGGTACCGGCGAAGGGCCGGGCCGGGCGGGGTGTGCGGGGGCTGGACGGCGCGGCCGTCGGCCGCTCGGCGTGGGGGCTGTACCGCGAGACCCGGCGGCCCGGAGCGCCCGGACCGGGCGCCCGGGTCGCTGCGCTGCCGCGGCTGGTCGGGGACGTGCTGCTGCGCCGCTACCCCGGCGTGGGGCCGGGGAAGCTGGTGGGCCTCGGCCTGCTGGTCGGGCTGTACCTGGTGAGCCCGCTCGACGCGGTGCCGGACGTCTTCCCGGTGGTCGGCTGGAGTGACGACACCGCCGTGCTGGTGTGGTTCCTGGCCGGGCTGACCAGGGAGTCCGGACGCTACGTGGAGTGGCGCCGCGCTCCGGGGCCGGACCCGGTCTGAGCCGCGCCCGGCCCGGGCGGCCCGGGCGGGCCGGTCCGTACGGGTGGACGCCGGGATGCGGGCGGTGAGCTTGCCGGGCCGGCCGGGCCGGGGCCCGCACAGTGTGCCGCATGAGGCAGCCCGCCGGCCGCGCCGCGGCCACCGGTACCGCGATCGTCCGTGCCCGGATCGCCACCGCGCTGGCGGTCTGCGCACTGGTCGCGGGGCCGGGTCTGCCCGCCGGGCCGGCCGCTGCCGCGGACGGGGCGGTGGAGCGGCTCGCCCCCGGCGTGGAGTACCGCGCGTTCACCGTGCCGACCGCGCACGGCGGTGCCCGGGTGCACCTGGTGACGGCCGACCTGCGCCGCACCGGCGTACGGGCGGGCCTGCTGTACCAGGGGGTGGTGGCGGCGCGCGAGCGGGTCTCCCGGATGGCCGAGGCGCAGGGCGCCCTGGCGGCGGTCAACGGCGACTTCTTCGACATCAGCGAGGCCGAGCACCCCGGGATCCCGGCGACCGGCGCACCGTCGGGGCCGGTGGTGGCGGACGGCCGGGCGCTGAAGGCGGCGGTGCCGCCGGGTCAGCGGTTCGGTGTGCCGTCGCTGCCCGGGGACAGCGAGCGGGAGGTGGTCGGCGTGGGCGTCGACGGGGTGGCCCGCACGGCGCGGCTGGTCCTGCGGGGGCAGGTGCGGACCCCGGCGGGGAGCAGTCCGCTGCGCGGTCTGAACCAGTACGCGCTGGCGGCCGGTTCGATCGGCGCGTTCACCGCGGACTGGGGCGGGGCCTCGCGGGCGCGCGCCGCCTGCGGCACGGACACCGACCGCGGCGGCCCCTGCACCGGCGACACCTGGGAGCTGACGGTCCGCCACGGCCGGGTGGCGGCCGCCTCCGCGACGGCCGGGAGCGGCCCGGTTCCACCGGGGGACCTGGTGCTGTTCGGGCGGGAGGAGGGGGCGCAGGCGCTGCGCGGGGCCGCCGTGGGCACCCCGGTCGGGGTGGACTACCGGCTGGTGGCCGACTCGGGCCGCCCGTTCTCCTCCGCCCTCGGCGCGCACCGGCTGCTGGCGGGCGGGCGGCCGCTGCCGGGGCTGGACCGGGAGGTGGCCGAGCCGCGCACGGCCGTCGGCCTGGCCCGGGGCGGCCGGGTCCTGCGGCTGCTGGCGACGGACGGCCGGGAGCACGCCTCCAGCGGGCTGACCCTCGGCGAACTCGCCGACCTGCTCGCCTCGTCGGGCTGCGAGGAGGGCGTCTACCTGGACGGCGGCGGCTCGTCCACGCTGGTCACCCGCGACCCGGGAAGCGGGCGGGTGGCCGTCCGCAACCGGCTCGACCAGGGCTTCGAACGCGCGGTCGCCAACGGTCTCGCGATCTTCCCCGGCCGGCCGGGCGCGCCGGCCGTCACAGGGCCTTGACCAGCCGTTCGAACCGCAGGTCGGGGCGGAGCGGGACGCCGAAGCGCTCGTCGCCGTACGGGAAGGGCGAGAACTCTCCGGTGCGCTCGAAGCCGCGCCGCTCGTACCAGGCGATCAGGTCGGCCCGCTGCTCGATCACCGTCATCTCCAGCCGGGCCGCGCCCCACTGCTCACGGGCCAGCCGCTCGGCGTGGGCCAGCACCTCGCGGCCGAGGCCGCCGCCCTGCCGCTCGGGCCGGACCGAGAACATCCCGAAGTAGGCGGCGCCCCCGCGGCGCTCCAGGTGGCAGCAGGCCAGCAGGTCACCGGCCCGCTCGGCCAGCAGCACCAGCGAGCCCTCGCGGGCGAGCACGGCGGCGAGCGACTCGGCGTCGGTGCGGCGGCCCTCCAGCAGGTCGGCCTCGGTGGTCCAGCCGGCCCGGCTGGCCTCGCCACGGTAGGCGGACTCGATGAGCGCCACCAGGGCGGGGACGTCCGCGGGACCCGCGGTCCGGAAGGTCAGATCGTTCGCCACGCCCGTACTCCTTCGTTCGGTCGTCGGCCCCGAGGGCACCCGCCGCCATGGTGCCACAGGCCTCCGCGTGCCCGTGGCGGTTCGCCGGACCGGCCCCTGGTGCTGCTGTCGGGTGCATGACTATCCTGCTCGCGGCACGGCCATGCACCCCCCACGCCCCTCCCCTGCCCCGCCGTGCCCGGTCGAAGGGAGTGCTCCATGCGAGTCCGCGCCTTACCGCCCACCGGCGGTCGAACGCTCCGCCGCACCGCCACCGCCCTGGCCTGCGCCGCCGTCCTGCTCGGCGCGGCCGGCGCCCCCGCGCAGGCCGCCGGCCGGCCCCGGCCCCCGCTCCACCCCGAGCTCGACCACGCCGGTTCCACCGTGGCGGCCCACGAGGGCGGGGCCACCGGCTCCCCCGCCCCGGAACTGACCGTCACCCAGACCCCCGGGCTGGACGTCTCCAGCTGGCAGGGCAGCGTCGCCTGGAGCACCGCCGCCGCCGACGGCGCCCGGTTCGCCTACGTCAAGGCCACCGAAGGCACCACCTACCTCAACCCGTACTTCGCGCAGCAGTACAACGGCTCGTACGGCGCCGGGCTGATCCGCGGCGCCTACCACTTCGCGCTGCCCGACGTCTCCTCCGGCGCCGCCCAGGCGACCTGGTTCACCGCCCACGGCGGCGGCTGGTCCCGCGACGGCCGGACCCTGCCGCCCGCGCTCGACATCGAGTACAACCCGTACGGCGCCACCTGCTACGGCCTCGGCCAGGGCGCGATGGTCAGCTGGATCCGCGACTTCAGCACCACCGTGCACACCCGCACCGGCCGCTACCCCGTCATCTACACCACCACCGACTGGTGGAAGACCTGCACCGGCAACAACGCCTCCTTCGGCGCCACCAACCCGCTCTGGCTGGCCCGCTACAGCAGCACCCCCGGCACCCTGCCGGCCGGCTGGTCGTACCGGACGATCTGGCAGTACGCCGACTCCGGCACCTTCCCCGGCGACCAGAACCTCTTCAACGGCGCCTACGACCGGCTCCAGGCACTCGCCAACGGCTGACCACGCCCGACCGCACCGGGGCCCCTGCGCGGGTCGGCGGGGGCCCCGGGACACAATGACCGCATGAGGATGATCATCACCCTGGCCGGGCTGGCGCTGCTCGGGCTCACCATCGCCAGCATCCTGCGCACCCTGGTGGTCCCCCGCGGCCTCTACTCGATCCTGGTGAACCGGCTCTGGGCGGTCCTGCGGACCGTCCTGCGGCTCGCGGCGGCTCCCTTCGGCTACCGCACGCTCGACCGGGTCCAGACCTGGCTCGCCCCGCTGATACTGGTCTGCACCCTCGGCACCTGGCTGCTCGGCACCCTGGCCGCCTACACCCTGCTGCTGTACGGCACCTCAGGTCTGAGCTGGAGCGTCTCCTTCCGGGAGGCCGGCTCCAGCCTCTTCACCCTCGGCTTCGCCAGCAACGACCGGCTGCGCCTGTCCGCTCTCGACTTCCTCGCCGCCGCCACCGGCCCGCTGATCATCGCGCTGCTGATCGGCTACCTGCCGACCCTGTACGGCGCGTACAACCGGCGGGAGGTGGAGGTGACCCTGCTGCAGACCAGGGCCGGCGAACCCGCCTGGGGACCGGAGCTGCTGGCCCGGCAGGCCCTGGTCGGCACCGAGACCGCGCTGCCCGAGCTGTACCGCAGCTGGGAGCGGCTGGCCGCGGACATCGGCGAGGGCCACTCCAACTACCCCGTGCTGCTCTCCTTCCGCTCCCCGCAGCCCAACCGCAACTGGGTGGTCGGCCTGCTCGCCGTCCTGGACGCCGCCGCGATGCAGCTCGCGCTGAGCCCGCGCAGCGCGCCACCGGAGGCGCGGCTGGTGCTGCGCGCCGGGTTCACCGCGATGCGCGACATCGCCGATGCCCTGCGCATCCCGTACGACCCCGACCCCGAGCCGGACGGCCCGATCCGGCTCAGCTACGCCGAGTTCGACGCGGCGGTGGCGATGGTCACCGCGTCCGGGTTCCCGGCCGAGCGCGCCACCGTCGACGCCTGGCCGCAGTTCCAGGGCTGGCGGGTCAACTACGAGGCGATCGGCTACGAACTCGCCCGCCGCAGCGACGCCGTCCCCTCCCTGTGGACCGGCCCCCGCGACTTCCCGTCCGCCCCGATCCCCCCGACCCGCCCGGCCGACCGCCGCCCCAAGACCGGCTGATGATCGATCACGGCGTTGCCCTGCCGCACCACCGCCTCCACGTCGTGCCCGCGGTCGTGGCACTGGCCGGCCCGTCGTGGCAGCGCGAGGTATGGCTGGACCCGGCCCGGTTCGAGGACCTCGACCACACCGTCCACGTGCTCTTCGACGACTTCTGCGATGCCACCGATCCCGCGCCGTGGCTGGGACAGACCCTCCGCACCCAGGAGGAGGTCGAACTGACCGCACACCTCGGCGCCGCCTACTCCGCGGTGCAGGACTCGCTCGGCGCCGACGCCCCGGACCACGCGTTCCTGGACGCCCCGGGCTGGTCCGCCGTGGTCACGGCGGCAGCCCGGCTGGCCCAGGTGCTGGTGGCCAACGACCACCGGGCCCTGGCCGGGCTGCACGACGCCGGCCACCACTGGCCGCCCGGCACCGGGCCGGCCCGCGGGTGAGCACCGGGCACTAGAGCTCCAGGCCCGCGCCCGTCGCCAGGGAGCGGTCGGCGGCGGCGAGGATCTCGCTGACCCGTGCGCCGAAGGCCGCGTCGCAGGCGTGCGCCGGGCCGCCCGCCGCCGCGCTGTGCAGGGCGTCCAGCGCGCGGGCGTACGCCTCGGCCGGGCCCTCGCTCCGGCCCGGCATCCGGGTCAGGCCGGCGGCGCCGCGCAGCTCCAGGGACACCCCGTCCACCGCCGCCGCGGGCGGGGTGGTCAGGCTCAGCGTGAGGGTGGAGCTGGCGCCCCCGGCGTGCCGCAGCACCAGGTGGACGGTGTCACCCGGGCCGCCGGCCGCGGTCACGTGCACGACGTCGCCGAGGACCGGCAGCAGCATCGACAGCGCGTGCGGGCCGACGTCCCAGAGGGCGCCGTTCTCCTTGCGCCAGGGCGAGGCCGCGTACGGGCTGTCCGGCGAGGTGAAGACGGCCCCCAGCCACTCGCAGCGGGCCGTGAACCAGTCCGCCTCGGCGGCCTGCGCGGTGAGCCAGATGGCCTGGTCGGCGTTGAAGCGCAGCGTGAAGAACACCACCGAGGCGAGTCCGAGCCGCTCGGTGGTCTCGGCCAGCCGACGGGCGACGGCCGGGTCCAAGGCGACCGGCTTGTCCAGCAGCAGGTGCCGCCCGGCCTCCGCCGCCCGGATCGCCAGCTCGCCCTGGACGGACGGCGGCAGCGCCACCGCCACCGCGTCGACCTCGGCGAACAGCGTGTCCAGGTCCTCGTACACCGGTACGCCGTGCGCACCGGCCAGCGCGGCCGCCGCCTCCGGCCGACGGCCCCAGACCCCGGCGAACTCCGTCCCCGGGTGCGCGGCGAGCGCCGGCGCGTGGACCCGCTGCGCCCACGGTCCCGTACCGAGCAGTCCTACCCTCATCGCGTTCCTGCCCTCATCTCGGTGGCTGTCCTCGTCGCGGTGATGTCTCATCCCGGCGGTGTCTCATCCCGGCGGTGTCTCGTCCCGGGCCCGGCGGTCGGCTCCCGGGCTCAGCTCTCGACCCGGATCAGGGTGAAGCCGTCGTAGCCCTTGACGCCGACGGTCTGCACCGAGGTGGCGGAGACCCGCGGCTCGGCGGCGATCAGGTCGTGCAGCGTGCGGACGCCGCGCACGGCCGGATCGGTGGAGTCCGGATCGGCGACCTCGCCGCCGCGCACCACGTTGTCGACCACGATCAGGGCGCCGGGGCGGGTGAGCCTGAGCGCCCACTCGAAGTAGACCGGGTTGCTGGGCTTGTCGGCGTCCACGAATACGAAGTCGAACGGCTCGACGCCCTGGTCGGCGAGGCGGGCGAGGGAGTCGGCGGCCCGGCCGACGATGACCTCGGTCCGGTCGGCGAGCCCGGCCCGCTCGAGGTTGGCCTCGGCCACTGCGGCGTGCGCCGGGTCGATCTCCAGGGTGACCAGCCGGCCGTCGGCGGGCAGCGCCCGGCCCAGCCAGATGGTGCTGTAGCCGCCGAGGGTGCCGATCTCCAGGATCCGCCGGGCGCCCCGGGTGACGGCGAGCAGCTGGAGCAGCTTGCCCTGGTTGGGTGCCACGTTGATGTGCGGCAGGCCCGCGGCGTCGGCCGCGGCGAGCGCCCCGTCGAGCACCTCGTCCGCGCCGATCAGCACCTCGCTGAAGTAGTCGTCGACTGCGGTCCACTGCTGCTGGCCCACGGCGGGCCTCCTCGTCGCTCGGTGGTCACGTGCGCACGTACGTCGGGCCCCGGAACCCGTCCGCGGCCCCTCCTTCAGTGGCGGGTGGGCTCAGTCCGCGACCGGCGCGACCGGCGCGGCCTCGACCGCCTCGACCGGGGTGCCGCTCTTGCCGCCGGACACCTCGGGGTGGCCGGCCCGGGCCTTGGCCGCCCGGCGCTTCATCAGCCAGGCCGAACCGGCCCCGACCAGGACGGCCGCCACCAGCCCGATCCAGGAGAAGCTCTTCAGCCACTTCTCGGCGACCTTGCCGACCTGGTAGACCAGCAGCGTGGTGCCGCCGGCCCAGACCACGCCGCCGAGCACGTTGGCGGTCAGGAACCGCCAGTACGGCATCCGCAGGGCACCCGCCAGCGGCCCGGCGAAGATCCGCAGCAGAGCGATGAAGCGGCCGAAGAACACCGCCCACATGCCCCACTTCTGGAACGAGCGCTCGGCGCTCTCCAGATGGTCCGGGCCGAAGTGCTTGGGGAACTTCCGTCCCAGCCGCTCGAACAGCGGCTTGCCGCCCTTGCGTCCGATCGAGTAGCCGATCGAGTCGCCGATGATCGCGCCCAGGATCGCGCAGATCGCCACCCCCCACGGGCTGACGTGGCCCTGCGCCGCCAGCAGCGCGGCGGAGACCAGTGCGATCTCGCCGGGCAGCGGGATCCCGAGGCTCTCCAGTCCGATGATCAGACCGACGATGGCGTACACCGCGGCGGGCGACACACCGTCGATCCACTGGTCGATGTGCAAGACGGACTACCTCCGTGGGCGTGGTGCAACAGCTGCCGTGACACCGGTAACGGCCCCACGCGTGCGGATACGGCGAGGCTCCCCCTGTCAGGGCAGCCTAACCGGTCCGCCCCTCGCCACCTGCAACGCGCCGGTCCGGGCGCCGGTTCCCGGGGTCCCGTCGGACCGGTCACCCGGGCGCGCCGGCCGGCCCCTGGGCGCGCGGCGCCGGGGCACGCGGCGCGGGGGCACGCGGCGCGGGGGCACGCGGCGCGGGAGCGGGCACCGCCAGCAGCCGCCCGCTCCGGGTACCGTCGACCGCGCCCGGCCACTCGGCCGCCGTCACGTACAGGGTCCGGCCGTCCTCACCGCCCACGGCGCAGGAGAAGCAGCCGAGCTCCGACTCGACCCGGGCCAGCACCTCGCCGCCCTCCCGGACCCGCACGCACGCGCGGTTCGGCACGTCCGCGTACCAGAGCGCACCCTCGGCGTCGAGGCAGATGCCGTCGGGGGCGGAGCCCTCCACCGCGGCCCACACCCGGCGGTCGGCCAGGCTCCCGTCGGGCTCGATCCGGAACGCGGTGAGCCGGCCGGCGTACGACTCGGCGACGATCAGCGTCGAACCGTCGGGCGTCACCGCCATCCCGTTGGGGAACGCCAGGTCCCCGGCCACCCGGCGGACCGCGCCGTCCGGGGTGACCAGGGCGAGCAGGCCCGGCGCGGGCGCCTCCCCGGCCATCAGGTCGAAGCCGACGCCGTTGACGTAGGCGTTGCCGCGGCCGTCGGCCACCACCTCGTTCCACGGGCGGTCACTCAGCGGACCGAGGTCGGCATGGGTCACCGGCGGGCCGTCCCCGTCCCGGCGCAGCAGCCGCCGGCCGCTCCCGTCGACGATCAGCAGCCGCCCGTCCGGCAGCCAGTCGATGCAGAACGGGAACGCCGGGACCCGCAGCACCACCTCGGGCCCGGCGCCGTCCGGGCCGACCGCGATCAGCTCCTGCGCACCCCAGTCGCACAGCCACAGCCGCCCGTCGTGCCAGCGGGGCGACTCACCGAGGACGAGACCGGTCAGCAGGGTGCGGGGCTCGGACACGGCAGGACTCCTCGGGCCGGGCGGGCGGGACGGGCGGATCGGCCGCCCTCCCATTGGACGACGCCCGCCCTGCCGGCCCACTGTCCGACACGGCTGCCACACTGCCGGGCATGGATCCGAACATGCACGGCGAAGCCCTGGTCGAGCGGGTGGTGGCGGCGGTCCGCCGCGACGGCTGGCAGTCCTGCGACGAACCGATGCCCGCCGACCCCGTCCCGCTGCCGCCCGAGCTCATAGACGCCCTCCGGCTGCCCGGCGGCCGGCCGCTGCCGCCCAGCCTGCGGCGCTGGCTGGCCTACGACTCGGCCTGGCTCTCCGCCCTGGGGTGGTACCCGGACCCGGCGGCGCCCGCCCTGGACGGCCGCGCCCTGTCGGACACCACCGACCTGCTTTACGGCTTCGACGGCGCCGAGGCGGTCTGGTCGCAGATGTTCACCGAGTTCGAGACGCTGCTGCCGGGCCGCTGCTTCCCGCTGGCCGGCGGCAGCGACTCCCGGCGGCTGCTCTACGTGGGCGAGCCGGACTCGCTGGGCGAGTACCCGGTGCTGGTCACCGACATCGACGACCTGCCGTACGTGGCCGTGATGTACCCGGGCCTGGACGTCTACCTCGCCCACCAGGCCGGCGTGCTCGACCTCGACCTCGACACCTACACCGACCTGACCGAGCACCCCGAGTACGGGCCGCGGATGCTCGAGCACGCGGAGCGGACCGGCCTGGGACCGGAGGGGCTGGAGATCCAGGACCTCTACGCCGATCAGGACTTCGGCTGATCCGGGGCGCGGCCGGGCGGGCCGGCCGCGTCACCGGGCGTTGAAGGTCACCGGGCGTTGAAGTAGGTGGCCTCGGGGTGGTGGATCACGATCGCGTCGGTGGACTGCTCCGGGTGGAGCTGGAACTCCTCGGAGAGCACCACCCCGATCCGCTCCGGCCGC
>NZ_JBEZIR010000079.1:0-39953 GCF_040651175.1 Kitasatospora sp. NPDC048540 | reverse complement strand
ACTGAGAATCGTACGACGCGCCTGCACTCCCCATGGGGGCGCGCATGCCAGGGGACGTCCCCGCTGGCTCCCACACGCCGGCGGACGCCCGCTACCGTCCCCCGGGGAACTTCCCGGTTCACCCGGCCTGGAGGTCGAGCTCCGGCGACGTCGTACTACTGTGTGCTGTTCGTCAGTCACGTGACACAAGGGGGAGAGTGCGTGGCCATCGAGTTGCCGGGCGAATTCGTCTGGGTGATGAATCTGATCGGCCTGAACTGGCCGCAGGTCAACGAGGACGAGGTCCGCGAGTTCGCCGATCACATACGCGACTTCGCATCGAACATCGACAGTACGCACATGGCTGTCAGCGAGACCATCCGGCAGATGGGAGAGGCGTACCAGGCCGCCTCCTACGAGGTGCTCGTGCAGCGGTGGGCCGCGATGTCCTCGGATCACATGACCGAGATCGTCGAGGTGTGTCATGCCGCCGGGACGGTGCTGGATGTCGCTGCCGATGCCATCGTGGCCGCGAAGCTGGCGGTCATCGCCGAGCTGGGGGTGATGGCGGTCGAGTTCGTCGCCACGCAGGCCGCCGCTGTCGCCACGCTGGGGGCGGCCGAGGCGGCCGAGGCACTGCTGATCGAAGCAACGAAGCGGGTGGTGAACGCTCTGCTCCAGCAGTTGGAGGACCAGATCATCGGCGAGCTGATGGAGCAGATGTGCGGCCCGCTGGAGGCGGTGGTCGAGCGGGCCCTGAGCGGCCTGGTCTTCCAGGGGGTGGAGGCGGCGCTCGGGCCGGCCGGCGGAGGACCGGCCGGTGACGGCTTTCGGATCCATCCGGAGGAACTCCTCAAGCACGCCCAGGCCTTGCATGGTCATTCGGATGAGATGGCCGGTCACGCCCAGCGGTTTGTTGCGGCCACCGAGGGGATGACGTTCGAATGAGCAATGCCATTGCCAAGGGAATCAAGAAGTCTGCCACCAAGGTGACCAAGGCTGTCGGTCAGGACATTGGCAAGGCGGTCAGCGGGGCCGTCAAGCAGGTCGCCCACGGCAGCGAGAAGGTGGCGAAGAACACCGCGGAGGCCGAAGAGGCTCATCTGAAGCATCTCCAGTCGATCCACGTGCCGAAGTCGACGCTGCAATCGGCCAGGAACGGCATGGGTTCCACGCCCGTCTATCGCATTCGCGACGACCGGGTGATCGAGCGCCTGACTCCGAACGGGCCCCGGGCCCTGACCGCCGACGAGCGCAAGAGTCTGCCGCTGAAGCTGAACGGCAAGGACCAGGTCGGCAAGCGGCCGACCGGCAAGAAGAACCCGTACAACCTGAAGGAGCTCCCGAAGGGCGCCAGCCGACCGAAGAAGCACTCGGACCAGGTCGACTTCGACCACGACGAGCTGTCACGGGCGACACAGCTGGCACGCCACGAGGACCAGAGCTACGGGAACTACAGCAAGGACAAGGACTCGAACAAGTACAACTTCAGCAGCAACAACTACGCCGCGGTGCGGCACGGGCAGGAGGGAGATCCAGGGGGATTCATCCTGGTGGGACGAAGTCGTTTCCCGACTCATTCCGAGCGGATTCTCGGAATCCCGTTCCTCCAGGCCGGCGATCCGAACGGCATCACCGCCCTCTACACCGAGCGAGAACCCTGCACGAGCAGGGCGAACTGCAGCGCGTGGATGTGCGACCATCTTCCGGGCCACGTGCAGGTGAGCCACACCGTGGAATACGGGTTCACCGATGAGTCGCAAAAGCGCGGCAACGCACAGATGGAGAAGCATCTGAGGGACTTGAATCCCAGGCCCAGTCACCACGCTTTCAGGACCAAGTAGAGGACCGGCGGAATTGGAACCTGACGGTGGTTCATAGTAGGCTGAAGCGCGGGCGTTCAATATCCGAAATCGCATAGATGGGCAGTGTTTCTCATGGCTTACCTCGTCGGCCGGACCGAGCTGGAGTCGGTGTTCCCGCCGGAGCTGCTCGTCACCTTGGACGCAGCGGTCGCACAGGGCATCGGCCACGGACCGACGCGGGACTTCCTGGTCCGTGTCGGGCTTCCCGACAAGCCGGCCGCCTGGTTCGAGGTGAGCGAGGAGGTCTGCGACGGGGAGTTCGAGATCGGCTTCGAGGAGATCGCCGACGACCACCCGGGGCTGTCGTTCGACCTCTCCCGGTGGATCAACCTGGGCGGCCTGTCCTACGACGACATCGCGCTGGACTCCTCGACCGGCGAGGTCTACTGCCTGCCGGACGACGGCAGCGCCCCCTACCTGCTCAACCGCAGCCTCGACGCCTTCGCCTACTTCCTGTACCTGCTCGAGGTGGAACGGCCCAACTACGACTTCGAGGCCGGCGACGGCACCTTCGAGGACGGGGCCGAGAGGCGGCTGCGGGCACGGATGGAAGCGGCCGACGGCACCGCGTTCGCCCACCCGGGATCCGCCTGGACCACCGTGCTGCAGTACGTGTCGACCAAACTGCAGTAGCGGCCACCGTTTCCTCGCACAATCTCGCGCCCCGTCAAGGAGAGTCCGTGACCACTCCCAGCAGCCCCCTCGTCGACCGGTTCGGCGAGGACGGGGTCCGGCGCTTCGGCAGCGCGTCGGCCGGCACCGTCGGCACAGATGCCCCGGCGCTGGCCCGCGTCGCCGCGCTGGCCCTCCCTCTCCAGGTGGGCCCGTACTTCCACACCATCGAGGGCGAGCCGGTCCCGCTGCACGAGTACGCCGAGGACATCGATCAGCCCCTGGACGCCGAACACGCGAACTGGGCCAGACTCGGGTCCGACCGGGCCTACGACCTGGTGACCGCCCCGGACGGACGTGTGCAGGCACTCCTGATCGGCTACGACGAGCCGCTCAGGTTCGTGAACTCCTCCCCGGAAGCCCTCGCCGACGGCCTGCTGGGACTCGACCTCCTACTCGACACCATCAGCTCCACCGACGACCCCCAACTGGCCTCCACCGCCTTCTCCACGTTCGAGGAGCGCCTCCGGCAGGCCGACCCTCAGGCGTTCGCCGACCGGGAGAGCTGGTGGCCCCTCGTTCTCGACGACATCCGCGACACCGCGAGCACCGAGTCCTACGCGTCGTTCGAAATCGTCAACGACGAGGGTGAGAAGGAGATCGTCACGTCCTCGGGCGCGATCTGCCTCCACCCGGAGGAACGCCTGTGGAGCAGCCTCGAGGCCGCCGGCGTCCAGCCCGAGCAGGTCACCCGCATCCACACCGAACTCGAAGCATGTTCCATGCCCGGCCACTACTGCTCGATGTGGCTGGCCCTCATGTTCCCCGACGCCACACTGACCCACAACTTCCCGTACGGCGAGAGCGCCGCGTCCCGGCAAGAAGGCATCCGGCAACTGCTCGCCGCACAGCGGAACGAAGGTGTGTGAGCCCGTGACCGCCCACGTCCTCGGTGCCTGGCCGACCGCCACCGGCTCCGCCGCCCGGCACGCGCCGGCCCTGCTCGACTGGGCCTGGCGCCAGGACGCCGACTGCCCTCGCGTGTGCCTCCTGACGGGCGGCCGGAGAACCGGCAAGAGCCACCTCATGGCCTGGCTACTCGCCGGCTCCGACAGCGATGCACGCACCATCGTCCACGCGACCGTGCCGGCCAAGGGGCAGACCACCGCCACGATGGCCTGGGAACTGGGCCGCCAGCTGGGCTACGGCCCGCTGCCGCCCGACGAACTGGTCGACCGGGTCCGCGCCGATCCGCGCCACGTCCGGCTCCTGGTGCCCGACCTGCACCAGGCCGGCCGAGGCCCCGCCGACCTGCCCGCCGCCGACCCCCGCACCGTCTACGACGAACTCCTCGCCCCGCTCCTCGCACTGACGCACGTGCGGGCCGCGATCGAGGCAGGGCACCTTCCCCTCCCGAACCTCGACGATGCCCTCGTTCTGGACTTCGGGCCCCAGCCGGACTCCCCCGGCCTGCACGGTGTCCCCCAGCACCGGAACCACGCCACCACGCCACCGGACATACCGGCCGGCCGGACGCCGGCCGCTGCCACCGCCTCGGCCGCCGGCCCGGACACGGGCCGCACCGTGGACTGGCGCAACGTGTCCCATGACGAACGCGAAGAGGCGCTCGACCGGGCACTCGCCGCCGGCACGGCCGCCCAACTGCTCAGGGACCCGGGCTTCCTCGTGCACGGCTCGGCCGCGGCCATCACCGCGACCCTCGCGGATCCGCGCATCGCCGCACCCGAGAAGCTGCGCACCGTGTGGAACCGCGCCGCACCGCAGTTGTCCTCCGACGGGCCGGCCGACGCCGAGAGAGGCGCACTCCTGCACCTGGCGGCGCTCGGCACCGACCGCCGGCTGAGTGAGTTCCTGCGGCCCCTCGCCCAGGCCAACACCTGGACCGCTCGGTGGAACCACCCGGGGCGGCGCACCAGCGCCATGGCCGTGCTCCCCGCAGCAGGCACACCGGACGGCCGGGTCGCGGCCGCCGACCCCATCGGCCGCATCCACCTGCTGGACGCCACCGGCGGAGCCGTTGTCGGGCGCCTGTCCATCGACCCGAAGATCCGGCCCGTGCAACTGGCACCGGCCGGCCCTGCCTGTCTCATGGCCCTGGAGGCAGGCGGCACCCTCCATGCAGTGCCGGTCGACGGGTCGGCCATGGCGCCGGCCGGCGCCGACTTCCTGGCCCTCCACCACAACGCCACCGGTCTGGCACGCAAGGGTGACCGTGTCACCGCCGTCTCGGCCGACGGCGACCGGGTGGTGGTCGGAGACGCCCACGGGCGCATCCACCAGTGGTCCCTGACCGACCCGCACACGGGTCCCCGCACCAGCCACCTGCACCGGAACGCAGTCACCGCGCTGGCCTGCCTCCTGCTGCGCGAGAGCGGAGTCACGCTCGTGATCACCGGCAGCCTGGACGGCACAGTACGGCTCTGGGACTCCGCGAGTGGCGAGGCCATGCCTGCGCCGGTGGAACGTCGTAACTGTCTCCCGACGGCCCTCGCGCTCGCCGACACCGCGGCCGGTCCCGTCCTCGCCGTCGCATGGGCCGACCGTCGACTGCACCTGTGGCAGGTGTTCGAAGGCCGCATGACGGCAGTACCGCTCCTCACCGAAGCCGACGCCCTCGCCCTCACCACCAACGGCCTCCTGCACCTGGGAGGACAGCACGGCAGCACAGCCCTGCAGCTCGACCTCGACAGACTCTGGAGCTGACGCCCGCCGGAGATTGCGGACACGTCCCTGCCCGCAGATGTGCGCACGCACGACGGACGACCCGCTCGGCGTGGACGGCACGCGGGGCGATCGGGGACGATCTCGATGATGTCGGACCGCAGCTCCACGTACCAGGTGCCGAAGGTTTGGCGGCGTCCAGGTCCGTCGACGTACGGCGCGAAGGGAGGGTTGACGGCACGATCGCGGTTCCGGAGCTTCCCGCGATGCGGGCCGACCATGATGAGCCGGCCGGTCGTCCCGCATCCGTTGTCGCCGTTCGTGCTGGCCCGCGCGGGCGTCACACCCGACTCGAGAACAAGCTCAGCGCGTGAGCAGGCACCCGGCCGCGACACCGAGCCAGAGCATGGCTCCGAAAAACAGGCCGACGATCCGATGGACGCGGTACTTCCGGGTGAACACCCGCGCGCTCTTCGGTCTTTCGGGCAGGTAGGCGACCGGTACACGGGTTCCGAGGGCCGGCCCCCGCCCCGTCGTGGAGGGCCGGAACCTGACGGATCGGCCCTGCCGGTCGGTGAACTCGATGACGGGCGTCGAGTAGTCGTCCGCCGGCCTGTGCTCCTGAGCCACCACCACCCCCTCGGCGTGCAGCCCGTAGCGGGCCAGCCGCATCTGTAGCCACGCCTCCCTGGCCCCGGCCCACAGACTCACCAGGCCCACCACCACGGCCAGCCCGATACCGATCGTCTCACCCGTCATCCATCGGCTCCTCCCCCGCACAGCGCCCGCCCGGCACGGGCCGCGCATCTGGAGGACGCCACGCGACGCCGGGTGGTTCACGAAGGTGCGCGGGCACGCCGCTGGACGTCCGGACCGATCCCCACCACCGCCACGGCGAAGGCCCGGGCGCTGCCGTCATCCCCAACGGCCTGCGCCACCACGCGGCCGGCGGACCCGGCCGGATCGCGGGCCGGCCGGGCGGCACGTGGGCTAGCCCGGTGCGCAGGCGGCGGGCCCGGGTGCGGCTCCGCCTTCGGGGCCGGCGGCCGCGGGGGGTGCTTCGAGTTGGCGGATCAGTGCCTTGAGCGCCGTGACCTCGTCGTCCAGGGCTTGCTTGCCTGCTCCGGTGAGGTGGATCCAGGTGCGGGCGCGCCGGCCCTCGTAGCCCTTCTCGACCGTGACCAGGGCGGCCTTCTCCAGGACGGCGAGGTGCTGGGAGAGGTTGCCGGCGGTCAGGCCGAGCGTGTCGCGCAGGAACGTGAACTCCACCCGCCGGGCTTCCCTGGCCACCGAGAGGATGCCCAGGCGCACCCGTTGGTGCACAACGTCGTCAAGGCTGCTGGTGGGGTGTTCACTCATTCGGCCGACCGCTTCTGGATCCGTTGCTGCAGGGCGAGACCGACGCCGCCGAGCAGGAGCACGCCTCCTTCGAGCAGGAGGCCCCAGCCACCCCACGGCGAAGGGTCCGGCAGGTTGTCGGGATCGATCATAAGGGCCAGGTAGGCACAGGTGATGGCGAGGAGCGGCCAGCTGCGTTCGATCCGGGCGAGCAGCAGCAGGGCAAGACCGATCGCTCCGGCCGGGCTCACCAGCGCGTCGAAGAGCGTGGAGAGCAGCGTCGGTTCGCGGAAGTCGGGGTAAGGCCGCGTACCCAGGATCGCCCACACCTCGTAGCCGGTGGTGACCACGCCCAGGACGGCGCCGAGCGCCAGGTAGGGGCCGATCCGGGTGCCCACACCGACCCGGTCGGAACGGCGCAGGTAGAACCAGCCGATGGCGGTGAAGGCGAGCAGCATCGCCACCGGGTAGTACCAGACCGCCAGCCGGACGTTGTCGCCCTGCCCGAAGCGGACCACCGGTGCCGCACCGAACCGCACGGCGGCGAAGACCAGGAGGGCGAACCAGGCGCCGCGCTGCTCACGACGGACGCGGCGGACCAGGTCCCGCCGCATCGCCAGAAGGCCAACAGGATCACCGGGGACCGGAACAGGAGGAGTTGTCATGACAGTTATGTTTGCACAACAAACCGATTGTGGATAGAGACGAACTGTCGGCACCGCCGAGCCCGCGCCACCTCGGCGTCCTGGGCCGTGCCTTCCTCAAGGACGCTCACCATCGCGCCGGTGCGCCGCGCCGGGAGGACGCCCGGGCGACGAGCACGAGCACGGTGCGCGTCCGCGCCAGGTCGACGCGGGCGGGGCGCCGATCTGGGGCCGCCGGGCGGTCCCGGACCTGGCCGGCGCCGTCCGGCGGACGGTCAACACCGGGCGCGCCCCGCCGGGGAGGGCTGGCTGCAGAACCTGCCGCCGGACTCCACCCGCGCGGCGCTCCGGGCCCTGAACCTGATCCAGCAGGCCCAGCGCAACGGGCAAGCACCCGGCTGGACACGCAGCACGGGCCGGCGGTCGTGACCTCGCCCGAGGATGAGCGGTTCCACGACGAGGCGGGTGGGGCGGCGCCTGATGAGCCGTCCGTGCCTGCCGGCCGGCCCGGTGCCGACCGCTCCCCCACCCCATGTCCGCGGGCGGTCACCTGCGGTGCGCCAACGGGGCCACGCCCGACGCGCTCGCCCGGCGCCTGGACGAACCCGCCGGCCGGCGCGAGCACGAGGGGCACCGAGGTACCTGACCTGGAGGTCGGCCACCGGCCGGCCCGGCGGAGGCCAACTGCGGCGCCGACAGGGCAAGGCCGGCGGCCGGGTGGCCTGCCACCAAGGCGTGCGCGACCTGCGCCGCCGCATCGGTCCGGCCTGGCAGGTCCAGGCTCGAGCCGTCGTTCGGTCGCGCGGCCGGTGCGAGCCCGGTCAGCCGGTGGCGCCGACGACCATCTCCTTCCGTACGCGGCGTCGGATGTCGGCGACCAGAGGCGAGTCGGTGAACGCCTCGGCGACGAGGGCGAGGCGGGTGGTCTCGGTGCGGAGGTCGGGCGGGGTGGCGGGCGGGGTGTGGCCACCGGTGGTGGGGTACGGGTAGCGCAGTCCCGCGGCCGCGGCCTCGAGTGCGGCCGCGAGCACGGCGGCCTCGACCGTCGCGGCGGTGCGCCGCGGGTCGAGGCGCGCCGCACGGCAGGCTGCGGCGGCCCACTCGGGTACCGCGGGGTGGAGGTGCACGCGGAGGGCCAGCTGTCCGTCGCGGATCTCGATGACCCGCCGGTAGAGCGCGAACTCGGGGTCCGTCGAGAGTCCGTCGTGGCGGTTGCGGGCGCCGGGCGGCTCCAGGGCGATCTCGGGGCGGACCGCGTAAAGGGCCGACCAGAGCGGGCCGATCCGGCGGTGGTCACGCCGGGCGCGCAGACGGCGGACCGGTTCCGCCATCCGGTCCCCCCACGCGGTGAGGGTCATTCCGCCGATGATCAGCACGAGGGTGGCCAGCGCGGCGGATGCCGAGCACAGGCCGCGGTCCTGACGGCCCGTACGGAATCCCGAGACGAGGGGGATGACGCTCAGGGCGGACCAGAGCAGTCCGCAGGCGCCGGAGGCGGCGACCAGCCGCAGCCCCGTCCGCAGCAGCCCCGGCCCGAGCGAGCGTGCCGAGCGGTGCATCACCAGGGTGAACAGCCCCACGCACCAGAGGCTGTGGGCGGTGAAGAGCATGTTGTAGCCCGTCAGTTCAGCCCTGCCGCGCTCCTCGACGGCCAGCATCGCACCCTCCGCCGTCACCCCGGCCGCCCGGTACAAGGCGGCGCTGGCCGTCATCACCAGCGCCGAGCCCGCGGCCTGCCACCGCGCCCATGAACGGGTGCGGCGACCGGGGCGCACGGCGAACACCAGCAGCACGAGGAAACACTCCGCCGCGAGCCTGAGCTCGGCGCACAGCAGTGGCACCAGGGTGCCGAGCGTCTCGCGTCCTGGGATGTCCGGGCTCTGGGAGAGCGGCAGCAGGACCAACGACAGCCCGATGGTGACCGTGAAGCCGACCAGATGGCGGGCGCCCGGCTGCAGCGGGCGGCCGCGCCAGAGACGGATCCGGCAGAGGACCCCGACGATCGCGACCGCGCCCGCCAGCCACTCGAGCGCGGGGATCACCGTTCGGTGGCCGCGGAGCCGGCCCGGCGCCGCGGGGTGTCGAAGACTCCGCCGAGCCTGACGGTCTGCTCGGTCGGGTTCGCGGGCCCGGAGACGGCGGGCCCACCGCGCGCGGCCGCGCGGTGCAGGACCAGCGAGGCGAACAGTTCGGCCTCCTGCTCCTGCGTGCTGTCGTACAGGCTGCGCCCCAGCACCCGGCGCACCAGCTCACCGGACAGGTGCGGCACCAGCGCCCCGACGGCGGTGCCGTCGGCGGCCGGTCCGTGGTGGCCGCAGAGGAGGTGGCCTACCTCGTGCAGCACGATGTGCTGCTGGTGCAGCAGGGTGGTGTCGGTCGGGTAGCCGATGTAGTCGGCGCGGGCGGTGCTCACCAGCATGCCGCAGGTGCCTGCGGCGCCCGCGGGCAGCGGGAGGAACTCGACCGGCCGGCCGAGACGGTCGGACAACGTCTCGGCGAGGGCGGGCAGTTCGAACGGTTCCGGCAGGGCCAGCGTCGCCGCGACCCGCTCACAGCGACGCCAGAGCCTGTGCCGTTCTCCGCTCGTCATTCCCACCGCACCGTCCACACCCTCCAGATCCGCCTGGTCTGCCGGTGACCCGACGGACCGGGACGCCGGCCCGCGCGCGCCCGAGGGGCGCCTCCGCAAGATCACTGTCGGATTTCCCCCTCCCGGCGCGCGATCGACTCGATCATGTCGCTGATGGTACCGAGCGCCTCCGGCGAGAGGGTCACCACCCGCAGCGCGACCTCGCGGACTCCTCCGTCGCCCGGCCACTGGGCGCCTCCCGTCCTGCCGGTCTGTCCTGCCTCACCACGCCCTCATTCATTTCAGCTTACGCAGATTGGATGATAATTCACACTGGCTTATGTCCTGAGAGTGTGTCAGTGTTGCGCCGCGCCGGTCGGCTGTCGAACCGTCCGGCGCACTTCCCCGACGCCAACCCCGAGGAGTACCAATGAAGTTCAGGACGTCCCTGGTCGCCGCGGCACTCGGCGCATCGCTGCTCACCACCGTGCCCGCGATGGTGGCACCGACCCTGGCCGCCGCCCACGACTGCACCATCCTGACCCCCGGATCCGACGACCAGGCATGTGGCGGCAGCTTCGCGGAGACGATCGACTGGAGCAGCGACGAGATCGGCGACACGTTCGACGGGGGCAACGTCGAGATCGTGCGCCCGGCGCAGCCGCCGCACGTCCCGGCGGCCCCCACCGTCGACCCGGTCCCCGGCGGCTCGGGCGTGCCCGGCGGCTCGAACGGAGGCACGTTCGCCAGGCCCTACAGCTACGGCCAGAAGTGGACCGTCGTCCAGGACTGCCTGCAGAACACCTCGTCGGTGCCGCAGAAGTTCACCCGCAGCTCCACCTACACCGTCACCTACGCGGCCAGCACCAACGCCTCGGCGAAGGCCCTCGATGTCCTCACCGCCACGCTCGGGACGAGGCCCAACTCGACGGTCGCCAGGAGCACCGGATGGGAGATCACCATCCCCGCGGGCCAGAGGTTCGGGCTGGGCCTGGAGTACCAGACCGTCACCTACGCGGTCCCGACCGGCGGCTCCACCGTCGAATTCGTGAACGTCACCGTGCCGACGGCCACCCTTACCGGCGTCGCCTGCTGACAGCCGGAGCACCGCGCATCCGGCGGTACGGCGGGTCCGGCCCGCCGTACCGCCGCGCGCGCAGGCGGGCCCGGCCTCGATCGCCCGTTCCAGCCGGGCTGCCGAGGCAGGTCGGGAGACGCTCGGTCGCCGGTGCGCATGCACGTCACACGCGGATCTCGAACTCCCGTGGCCCACACGCACGGCCGAATCTCGGAACCGGCCGTCCAGGACTCCAGGGACAGGCTGTCCGAGCTCCGCTGTGGGTTCGAGGGGAACCACCGGGCGAACACGTGCGGGAGCCCCATCGTCTGGACGAAGCCCCGGCAGGCCCGGCCGATCCGCGCTCTTCGGCGGGCGGATCCACGGCTTCCGCAGGGCAAATCCACCCCAAGGGTGGGAGAAAGCTCAAATCTCGCGCAAATCCGCCCCGAACGTGACATCCGCCACTGCCGAGGCAGCCCTCTTGACGCCAGGATGTGCCGTCAGCCCCGCGCCGGCGTGATCATCCACGTCACCGTCGCCGCCGGGCCGAGCCGGAAACCCCTCCCCTCACGAAGGCGACCCAACTCCATGAGTGACCGCACGCCGACTGCGGCCGAACCGCTCGCGCCCGAAGCGCCGGCGACCCCCACCCCCCACGTCGACGCCGGGGACGCCGGGTACCGCAAGGACCTCAAGTCCCGCCACGTCAACATGATCGCCATCGGCGGCGCGATCGGCACCGGGCTCTTCCTCGGCGCGGGCGGCCGCATGGCCAACGCGGGTCCCTCCCTGTTCATCGCCTACGCGGTCTGCGGCCTGTTCGCCTTCTTCGTGGTGCGGGCCCTCGGCGAGCTGGTCCTCTACCGTCCGTCGTCCGGCGCGTTCGTCTCATACGCCCGCGAGTTCATGGGCGAGAAGGGCGCGTACACCGCGGGCTGGCTGTACTTCCTCAACTGGTCGACCACGGCGATCGCCGACATCACGGCCGCCGCCACCTACGCCCACTTCTGGGCGATGTTCAGCAGCGTCCCGCAGTGGCTCCTGGCGCTGGTCGCCCTCGCCGTGGTGCTGACGGCCAACCTGATCTCGGTGAAGTACTTCGGCGAGATGGAGTTCTGGTTCGCGATCGTGAAGGTCGCCGCGCTGGTCGCGTTCATGCTGGTGGGCATCTTCCTGATCGTCACCCAGCACCAGGTCGACGGCCACACCCCGGGCCTCGCCAACATCACCGACAACGGCGGTGTCTTCCCCAAGGGCGTGATGCCGATGCTGCTGCTCGTCCAGGGCGTGGTCTTCGCGTACGCGTCGGTCGAGCTCTGCGGCGTGGCCGCCGGCGAGACCGAGAACCCCGAGAAGATCATGCCGAAGGCGATCAACTCCATCATGTGGCGCGTCGGCCTGTTCTACGTCGGCTCGGTGGTCCTGCTCGCCATGCTGCTGCCCTACACCGTGTACTCCGGCGACCAGAGCCCCTTCGTCACCGTCTTCAACAAGCTGGGCATCCCCGGCGCGGCCGGCGTGATGAACCTGGTCGTGCTCACCGCCGCCCTCTCCAGCCTGAACTCCGGCCTCTACTCGACCGGCCGGATCCTGCGCTCGATGTCGGTGTCCGGCTCCGCACCGAAGTTCACCGGCGTGATGAACTCGGGCGGCGTCCCCTACGGCGGCATCCTGCTGACCGCCGGGTTCGGCGTGCTGGGCGTGGCGCTGAACTACGCGATGCCGGGCGAGGCGTTCGAACTGGTGCTCAACATCGCCTCGATCGGGATCCTCGGCACCTGGGGCATGATCATGATCTGCTCGCTGCTGTTCTGGCAGCGCTCCAAGGACGGGCGGGTCACCCGCCCCGGATACCAACTGCCCTGGGCGCCGTACACCCAGATCGTCACGCTGCTCTTCCTCGTCTCCGTCGTGGTCCTGATGTGGCTGGACGGCGGCGTCAGTCGCACCACCGTCGCCTGCCTGCCACTGATCGCGGCCGCCCTGGTCGGCGGTTGGTTCCTGGTCCGCCGCCGGGTCGAGGCGACCGCCGGGGCGCAGCGGCACTGACCCCACCGGCCCCCGTGGGCCGACGACGCACCGGGCCCCTGCGGAACACCTCCGCGGGGGCCCGGCCGTTACCGGCGAGTGGCTCGTGCGGGGGCGAGCTGGTCGAAGCAGTAGTAGACGGCGAGGACGGCGTGGGTGGCCAGCATGGCGACGGGGCTGAGGTAGGCGAGGCCGACGGTGGAGAGGTAGCACAGGCCGCCGATGCCGAAGCGACGCCTGGCGGTGCGCCTGGCCTGCGGCGGGATCGGGCTGTTCAGCAGCCGGGCGTCGCGGGTGAAGGCGAGGAAGAGCACCGAGAAGGCGATGCTCATGGCCACCATGGTCAGGGCGTAGACGGCGGCCGCGGTGTGGGCGTTGCTGTTGTCCGCGGTGAGATAGGTGGCGAGGAGGCGGGTGGGGAACGGGATGACGGAGACGGTGAGCAGCAGGAAGAGGTTGGCGAACAGCGTGCGCCGGTCCACCCGGCGCGCGAGCGCGCACATCGCGTGGTGGTTGATCCAGATGATCCCGATGACCAGGAAGCTGACCAGGTAGGCGAAGTAGGAGGGCCACTGATGCGCGAGGGCAGCGGCCAGTGACTCGTCGTGCAAGGCGTCCGGCTCCGGCACCTTCAGGTCCAGGACCAGCAGCGTGATCGCGATGGCGAAGACACCGTCACTGAAAGCCTCGAGACGGCTCGTGCTGAAGTACGCGATCCGGCCCGCGGCCGCCGTGGCGGGCTCGTCCTGGCTGGTCATGCGGTCTCCGAAGGGGGGTCGGTCCGGGCGGAGGCGGTGAGCTCCAGGAGGCCCCGGCCGGACGGTGCCGTTGTGCTTGCCCCCGTGGGCGGGCTCGCGGACCACGATGCCACGTTGCTCGAGCCGATGCGGGCGAACGCGCGCGGCTCCGCCGTGTCGGACCGAAGGCACCCCTGTCGACGGCGGCCCTCGTCGAGCGGCCCACCACGAGCCGCGGTCACCAGGAACAGCACGTCCGCCGCTGTGCCGCTCCGCTGCCTGCGCTCGCCCCCGCCCCACCAGGTGTACGCCGTACACTCATCACGACGTACGTCCTGACCGGCGGACCCGCCGGCTCGGCGACCGGGTGCCGTGGAACGGGTTCCGGACCGGCTTTCGGCGGGGAACACGGCGACGACCAAGCCATACACGTCCCCCCGGTTCGGAGCAGAAATCGAACTTCCCGGGCCGCCGCCGCATCGTGTAAGTATGGCCACACCTTCTCCGACCCCGATGGCGCCCCGGCGCGGCGACGCCGAGCTGGCGCTGGCGGCCGGGCGCAACGACCCGGTGGCACTCGGGCTGCTGCTCGAGGGCTACCGGGCCCGGCTCAACCGCCAGGCGCTCGCCCTGCTGGGTGATCCGCACGAGGCCGCCGACGCCGTGCAGGACACGTTCCTGATCGCCCTGAGCCGCCTGTCCGAGCTGCGCACCCCGGCCGCGTTCGGCGGCTGGCTCGCCAGCATCCAGCGCAACGTCTGCCTGATGCGGCTGCGCGCCGCCCGCGAGCGGCCCGCCGACGACATCACCGCCCGGCTCGACCGGGCGCGGCCGGTGCCTTCGGCCGAGGAGTGCGTGGAACGCCTGGCCCTGGGCGACTGGGTGTGGCAGGCGCTCGGGGAACTCCCGGAGCCACTGCGGGTGACCGCGATGCTGCGCTATTTCGGCCGGCAGCACTCCTACCGGGAGATCGCCGCGATCACCGGCGTTCCGCTGGGCACCGTGCGCAGCCGGCTCCACCAGTTGCGGGCGGTCCTGGCGCAGCGGCTGCTCGACGAGGCCGGCCGGACGAGCAGCGCCGCGCGCGACGCGGCCGGGCAGTGGACCCTGGCCTTCGGCGAGGCGTTCGAGGCGTTCAACCGGTACGGCGAGCCGGGGCCGCTCGCCACGCTCTTCGCGCCCGATGTGACGGCCCGGGTGGCCGGCGGGCCCGAACTGCGCGGGCGCGGCGAGGTGCGGTCGCGGCTGCTGGAGGGCGATCTGGCGGACGGCGTCCGCTACCGGCTGGTCGGCGTGGTCGCCAGCGGCGGCCTGGCTGTCGTCGAAGCGAGGTTCATCAACCCTCCCGGCTCCCCGTACCACTGCCCGCCCGCGTTCACCCAGGTCCTTCACCACCGTGGGTTCCAGGCCTACCGGGCGACCACCTACTACGCCGCCAGGCCCGACGGCGACCCGTACCGCGAGAACGGATGACCCGAGGAGTCCGTCATGTTCCAGGAACTGGCTCGGCGCTGCTTCGCCGCCGCCTACGACACCATCAACGGACCCGCCGAGCGTGCGGGGCTGCGGGAGCGGCGCCGCACGCTGCTCGCGCGGGCCGACGGCGTCACCGTCGAGATCGGCGCCGGCACCGGGCTCAACCTGCCCCACTACCCGGCGGCGGTCACTCGGCTGGTGCTGGTCGAGCCCGACCCGCACATGCGGCGGCGTCTGCGCGCCCGCGCCGGCGGGCTCGGCCGGGCCGTCGAGATCCTGGACGCTTCGGCGGAGCAACTGCCCCTTCCGGACTCCTCGTTCGACACGGCCGTGGTGACGTTCGCGCTGTGCAGCGTCGCGGAGGAGCAGAGCGTGCTGGCAGAGATCGCGCGGGTGCTGCGGCCGGGCGGGAGGCTGCTGTTCCTCGAACACGTGCGTTCCGCTGACCCGGAGGTCGCCGCCAAGCAGGACAGGCGGCCGTTCCCCTACCCGCTGATCGGCTGCTACCCCAACCGGGCGACGCTGGAGGCGATCGAGGCTTCCCCGCTCACCGTGGAGTCGGTCTTTCGCGGCGAGGTGCCGAAGGTCCCGAGGGTGGAGAGCCCGATGATCGTGGGCACCGCCCGCCGGCCGGCCGCGGCCTGACTCCGGTTGGGAGCGGAGGAAGGGCCGGAGCGAGCGCGCCGCACACGAGGGCGGCGACGCGGCGTGGCGTCCATGGTGTCCATGGCATCAGTGGTGTCCGCGGCGTACGGGACGGGGTCACTGCCTCGCTGCCTCGCTGCGCCCGCGTCGGCGAACAACCTCTGGTGTTGCTCAAGTTCGTTGCCGTCCGACCGTTCTGGCCACCACGATGCCGGTATGACTGGTTTTCTGGGAGTACGGCCAGAGCACAACTTCGTCCTGCTCATCCGCGACTCGGACCTCCTCGCCGGGGCTCTGGAGCAGGCGCTGGCCGTGGCGTCCCCCGAGGAGCGCCCGGGTCTGGAACGCGCCGCCGCGCTCGTCGCCGCCACGGCAGCGGCCACCGGGCAGCAGTTGCGCGCCGGCTGGGTTCGCTCCCGGCTGGCGGCCGTCGGGTACGCGGGGGACATCGCGTCCGTCGGTGCGGTGAAGGCGCTGCGGAAGGCGGAGCCGCGGCTGAGCCTGGCGGCGGCGGTGCAGTTGCAGAAGGACGCCCTGGCCGAGAACGGGTGACCACCACGGACCCCGCCCTCCGGGGACGCACCGGGTCCCGGGGTGCCGTGGCGGCCCGGGGCATGTCAGACCCCGGGCCTATCGTGTGACAGTACGCCAGGCAGGCCCGTGCCCATCAAGGATGACCCGGTACGGGAGACGCTGGCCGACTGTCTGCAGGTGCTGTCCCCGCTCGCCGCGGACCGGGACTGGAGCGTCCCCGCCGGGCCGCTGGAGTGGAGCTGCCGCGACACGGCCGTCCACATCGCCCACGAGCTCCTCGCGTACGCCGGCTCACCGCCCGGCCCAGGGACCACTACCTGCCCATGGACCTCGTCGTCCGCCCGGAGGCCGACCCGGCGCAGGTGCTGTCGGTCGTCACCGCCGCCGGCGGACTGCTCGCCCACACCCTCGACGGCACCGTGGACGATGTCCGCGCCTACCACGACGGGCCGTGCGATCCGGGCGGCTTCGCGGCGATGGGTGTCGCCGAACTCGTGCTGCACACCCACGACATCTGCCGCGGCCTCGGCCTTGACCGGCAGGTTCCCGAGCACACGAGCCACTACGTGCTGCACTGGCTGTTCCCGGACGCACCGCAGGAGCCGGACGCCGACGCCGAGGACGTCCTGCTCTGGTGCACCGGGCGCGGGGAACTGGCCGGGCACCCGCGCAGGACCTCGTGGGAGTGGCGCCCGGCCGGGCCCGAGTGGCTGGACTGAGCCCTCGTGGCCCGCGCCGGTTCGGAGACCAAGTCCGCCGCTTCGTAACGGCGGAACCGCAGCGGGCGCCCGATCACCGGGCGGGTCCGGGCCACCGCCCGGACCCGCCCGGTGAGTTCGTCCGCCCGGGTGCGGTCCACCACCGGGTCCGCGCCGGGTGTCCGAGCCGGGCGTCCGTGCACACCGGCGGCGATACCGGCGGCGACGTCGGAGGCGTGGCGGTCCAGGGAGTCGTCGATCCGGGCGGTGGTCGTGGGGTCAGCGGCACCTGGCCACGGACCCGCCACAGCTGGCAGGGTTGTGTCCATGCTGGTGCCCAGACCGTCCGATCCCATCCGCGCCGCTGTGTCGATCTCGGGACGACGCCTGTCCTACCTGGACGCCGGCGGCCCTGGCGCGGTCGTGTTGGCCTTGCACGGCCACTTCGGTGACGGACGGACGTTCTCCCGGCTGGCCCGTGAGCTGGCGCCGGACTGGCGAGTCGTCGCTCTCGACCAGCGAGGCCACGGATACTCAGATCGTCCCTCGGACTTCTCCCGGGACGGCTACGTCGAAGACGCCGCTGCCGTGCTGCACCACCTCGGCGCCGTCCCGGCGGTCGTACTCGGCCATTCCCTGGGCGGTGTCAACGCCTATCAGCTGGCCGCCGGCCATCCCGAGCTGGTCCGCGCCCTGGTCATCGAAGACATCGGCGCCGAGGTGAACGGAGACCTGTCGTTCTGCCTCGACTGGCCGCACCGCGCTCCCACTCGCGGCACACTGCTCGACGCACTCGGCCGCTCGGCGCCCCACCTGACGGACGTCATCCGCGAGTACGGCGACGGTTGGGGCCTGGCCTTCCACCCGGAGGACATGGTGGCATCCCAACACGGGCTGAACGGAGACCACTGGCAGGCTTGGCTCGCCAGCAGTTGCCCTGCCCTGCTGGTCCACGGCACCCGCAGCAACGTCCTCGGCGCCGAGCACGCCCGAGACATGGCGGACCGACGCCCTCGGACCCGGCTCGTCGAGCTCGCTACCGGTCACACCGTCCATGAGACCGATCCCGAAGGTTTCGCTGCAGCCGTCCGCGGCTTCCTCTCGGCTCTGGACCCGAGCCCGGCCAAGGGCACTCGGCTCGGCCCCCGGAAGGCAGCAGGTCACTCGTCACTGTGATGGCGGCGATCATGGCGGACAGCGGGTTGACGGGCAGGCCCGCCCGAACTCGCCGGTCCGGTCGGCCACGCGGGCCGTGACTGTCCGGGGCCGGGAGCGCTTCACCGGCCACGACGAACCCGCTCCCCCTCCTGCCCGTCCCGCTGCCGATCGCGTGCGCGAAGCCCCCGCAGAGGCCGCCGCCGGCACCCCCGCTCCCCGACTCCCAGCAGCTCGGAAGGCCGCCGAGCAACTCGCCCTCACAGCAGACCAATGGGAACGGCACACCGGAAGAGCCGAACGACGCGAGCCGGAACCTACCCGGTTTCGGCGCCACCCCACACGCTCGCCAGACCATATGCGCTTTGGGACGGGGACGGTTGCCGCCGACCGAAGCGGGCCGGCGACAGCCAGCACGGCGCCGGTACCCGCAGGTGCGAAAGCGAGCGGGCCGGGCCGCGGCCGGTAGGCGGCCGAAGGTCACGCGCAGAACCGACCGACGCCGCCGGGACCTCAGCAGCAGCCTGGGGCAGGCAGCCGCGGGCCGGCCCCGAGCCGACTGCACTCTTGCCCTACGCCCATCCGGCAGCCACGCTCGAACTCACGTCGAACTCGACACCTGGGGGCCCAGTGGACGACATGAACCGTCAGAACCGGCGAGGCACCATCGGCTGCTTCGTCCTTGCCATCCTCATCGCCGCCGCCGTCATCGCCTTCTTGGTCTGGGCCTGGAACCAGCCCGGCAGCGACACCCCCAGCTACTGGCACTGAGCCCCACACGGTCCCACCTCGCGCGGGGTGCGCTGCGTGCTGCCGCGGCCACCGCCGCCCAACCGGTCCAGGTCGCACCGTGGGCATCGCGCCCCCAGGCCGGTACGTCACCTTCACTTGCCGGGACGGGAGGTAACCCCCGCACCGAGTGCCGTTGTCCCCCACCACAGGACCCAGGTCATGGTGGAATCGTGGACCACACCGAGTTGCTGGAGGACGACGGCGATCAGTGCTCCTGCCGCGGAGAACGCCGCGACGGTCGCGAGCGCCCGTGCGTTGAGTCTTGTCCTCATCGGCCTTTCCTCGTATCAGGACCGGCCACGGAAGCGGCTCACGACGGATCTGCTTGTCCGGGCGGCGAGCGACCTTGCGGCACCGCCTCCCGCCCCGAAGGCCACCGCAGCGGGGACCGCTCCCCGGGCGGAGTTCGTTCCGAGGGCTTCCGCACTCCCATGTGCAGGTGTTTTCCCCAGAGCGCGGCAACGGCGATGGGGCGGGCCGGCGGGCCGCCCCGGTGTGGCGGCGCGCCGGTGGTTCCCGGTCAGCGGCGGCCGGTGGCCAGGACGACGAGGAACTGGCCGCCACCCGCCTCGATGTCGGCGGTCACCGCCAGCCCCGGCACCAGCCGGGAGAACCGGTCCACCAGCCAGTCCGCCGCCTCCTGGGCGTCCTGCCTGGTCGGACAACGGCCCACCATCTCGCGGCCCCCCTTGCGCTCCAGCCGCCCGGCAACGGTGATCAGCGGCGCCGGTTCGACCACGTACAGGCGGTCCGGCCAGGGGATGACCACCTTGACCGCGCCCTTGCGGGTGTTGCACCCGCGGTGCGCGAGCCGCTCGGCGACCTTCGCCTTCCGGTCGGCGGTCCGGCTGTCGACACTGGGCCCCCGCTGATCGTTCACCGACATGCCGGGGTCGACCGCCTCGTCGCACACCCAGCACCGCCAGCCGTCACGCTCGGCCACATCCTCAAGAAGACTCACCCGGGCAAACTAGCCTGCCCACCCCTCCACCGCGAACACCGGTACCCCGGCGACCCCTCCAACCCGGGACGGACCCGGGCGTGCCGCCCCACCTTGCCGCCGCAAAGATCCTGACTCCCCCGTCACGGCCACCGGGCGGCGGCGAGGGTGCGCTGGACCGGCCCTGACGGCCTCCGCGAGGAGGCGGTGCGGGCGCTGGCCGGCCCGGACACGACCGGCGGGGGCCGCCGCCCGCGCTCGACCGGCCGTCCGCCCCGGGATGCCGGGGGCACCGCCGGGATCCCGGTGTCAGGGGTGGATGGCGTGTTGCAGCATTTCCTGGTAGCTGGACAGGTCCGACGCGGGCGGCGCCTGGACGTCGACGGTGACGCCGAGGTCCAGGTAGGTGGTGGTCGTGGTGCGCGGGCCCTGGAAGGTGTCCTCGGTCTCCGCGCGCTTGACCAGTTCTCCGCCGGCGCCGATCCACAGGTCCGCGGTGACCGTGCTGGTGCCCTCGTCCGCCAGCGACCGGGCGACCAGTGAGCGCTCGTCGGCTGCAAGGCCGGCGGCGTAGTAGTCGACGGCCGGCACCCGGACCCGCAGGCGGGTGCTGCGGACCTTGCCGACGTCTGCGCTCCCGAGGTTCTCCACCGCGCCCGAGGCACCGGCGCCGGTGAGGACCGTGACGGGATTGAGCTGCCGGCGGAGCCGGAGAAAGCCGCCGGCCGTGTTGAACGACGCCGCCCGGTCGGCCCAGGCGTTCGCGGGCCGGCCCTCGGGGCCGTCGATGCGGACCCACTTCAGGCCCGCCCAGGAAGCGTCCTGGTACGCCGCACCGTCCACCACCCGGACACCGCCCCCGAGATCGGCACGTATCTCCGGCGACGCCCAACTCACCTTCGCGGACATCCGCCGGATACCGTCCGCCTGCTCGACGTCGATCCGCTCCACCGCACTCTGCGCCCTGCCCATGGTCTCCGCCGCCCGGCGCAGCAACTCCTGGGCGGACGGGCCCGCGGGGACCCCGTCCGAACAGGCAGTCAAACCGCAGGCGAGGACGAGAGCGACAACGGCGGCACGGGCCGCTGCTCGGGTGCTGCGCAAGGGTGTTTCCTCAGGTCAGAAGGGGTCGGCTGCTGAAGTATGGCATGCGTGGAACTGCTTCCACGGGCGTGGGCAGGGTGCCCGTACGAGGACCGTCGCACGCAGCGCCCTGCCCCGGCCGTTGACCATGCGCGGGGTCACTGCTCGAGCTGCTTCGACCAGTCACCCCCGAAGCGATAGGCACGGCCATCACCGACCTGCTTCATCCCGCCAGGAACAACGCTCCGGTGGTACGGGTACTGCTCCGTCACCGCCGCCAGCAGGAACTCCAGGAAGCCGCCCTCGAACAGGTCCCACTTCAGCCTCGAGTCGAACTTGGCAGCGACCGGCCACCGGTCCGGGTCCGGGCCCCGCATCAGCCAGAAGAACTGGTCGGAGTTCCAGTTGTTACCCCACTTCAGCAGCCCGCCCTCGGCCGGGAACAACGGGTACGGGCACTCGTCGTGGTCCCCGTCCCGGTAGGCCTGGGCCAGCATGGCGCAGTATCCGTAGGGGTCCGTCGTGTAGTACAGGAATCCCTCGAAGCCGAGCGGTTGCTCGGCCTTGGAATTGGGCGCTGCCGATGGTGTGTAGATGTGCAGCTCGTCGCTGATACTCACCATCCCGTACCGGTCGCCGAACGCCCGGTAATCCGATGGCAGTTGGAACCCGATCGTCTCGGGCCCGCGCTCCCACGGGACCGGGACCACTCCGCCCGCAGGCGGCGGCCCGATCACCGCGCCGAGCCGGTCCAGCAGTTCCTCGATGTTCACGTGCACTCCCATCCGCCACCGTGCCGCCGGAGGCTAGTTTCCCAGGTAGGCCAATCCACTCGGGCCGTAGCTGCTGTTGTCCACAACTGTCCATCCGGAGTCCGTGGTCGACCCGGTGGTGGCGCTCCAGGCGTAGAGGGACATATCCCACGTGTTCGGAATGGTGCTGGTAGTGGTCTTGTACTGCGGAAGCACGTTGTACAGCACGGGGCCTTGGCCCATGTCGACCCCAGCTCTGGCCTCGAACGTCCGCATGCTGTTGGTGATCTTGCCGCCGGTCCGCTGGTTGATGTTGGCACCGCGTTGGAAGCACGGCGTCAGGTTCCGCTCGTCCGCCGTTCCACCGGCCATGCGCGGCACGGAGTGGCAACGGGCGAGATCCGTTTTCGGAGTGAACCCGAGAGCTGTCGCCCGCGCCTGAGCGTCGCTCCAGCCCCGGATGTTGCCTGCCGCGTCGTCGCCCCTTTCGGAGTCGGGCTCGCCTTCGAGACAGGCGTTGACTCCCTGGTTGCGGTTCTGCGCGTCCGACGGCAGGTAGACGACCCATCCGCCGCCGTTCAGGGGTACGGCGTTCGACGGCTCCAGGTCCTTGCAGGTGGGGACGCGCGGGTTGCCGCTCGCCCCGGTGCTCGGGTTGCCGTGGCCCTGGCCGGAGTCCGAGGAGGCGGGTGCCTCCTGAAGCGTCTCGAGCCCGTCGATGGAGACCTGTCCGCCGTTGAGGAACGTGACGAGCCCGCCGAGGTCGAAGCCAGTCGGGGCCGGCGCGGGGGCCGGGGTCGGGGATGCGGTGGCGGTGGCCGTGGTGGTGGGCGCCTGTACCCGTAGCGCCGTGTAGTGCCCGTTGGGCTTGCGGACCAGGCCGTCGTAGGTGATGGCGGGGCTGGTCAGCGTGGCCGCCTGGGCGGCCGGGAGCCGCTTGACGGCTTCGGGCGTCAGGTACGCGGTGCCCGGCCGGGCGTCGAGGGTGGTGCCGGTCTGCTGCGCGTACTGCTGCATGGCGGAGGTCTGCGGCTGCCGGTAGGGGCTGTCGGCGGTGTCGGCCTCCGAGCCCTGGGCCTCGGCGTTGGGTTCCGGCGGCGCGGGCGCGTCGCCGCCCTGATCCATCGTCGCCGCCGGGTCGGGCGGGGTCCGGGTCAGGCTCTGGAGCAGTTGGGCCATCTCCTCGAGCAGCTGCTGGGTCTGGAGCTGGAGCTGCTGGGCCTTGGCCCTGGCCGCGGAGGCCTTCTCGGCGTTGGCCTGGGAGGCGGCGTTGAGCTGGGACTTGCGGGAGTTGAGCTGGGCCTCCTCCTGCTTGATCTCGCTCTGCTCACCCTCGATCTTGGTCTCTTCGGCCTGGACCTGGTTCTGTTCGGCCTCGAGCTGCGCCGCTTCGGCGTTGTAGCGGTTGACCGCGGCCGGCTGGTCGCTGGGGGGCTTGGCCGCGTTGTGGGCGTCGATCCTGCCGCTGAGTGAAGTCGCGCGCTGGTTGTGGCTGTCGGTCTCTGCGTTGACCGCAGCGGCCTTGGCGTCGAGCGCGGTGTCGGCGCTGCTGACGTCGGCGGCTTCCTTGGCGATCCGCTCGGCCTCGGCGACCACCTCCTTTCCCATCTGGTCGATCTCGGCTTCGGTCTGCGTCTGTGCCGCGATCTTCTCGGCGAGCGCCGGGGCGACGGCGGCAAGGTTCCTGGACAGCGAGAGGGAGGCCACGGAGTCGGGCGGGCTCATGACCGGTGTGTCGGCGGCGGCCCTCGTCACTGTCGCCGCCGGGCCGATGACCGGAAGCAGGAGCGCCAGCACCAGGGCGACTCCGCGCCCCACCGCCCGCCGGGGGCGGGCAGCCGTCCTGGACGTGGGCGCGGTCATCCGGTCACCTTCTTGGTGAGCTCGTCGGCGACCTTCCAGCTGGTCGACTCGCCGTCACCTGCCTGGCAGACGGAGGCCTGCACCAGGTTCGTGCCCTTCAACCGCGCCTGGTGGTAGCAGGCCCAGCCCGCGCTGCCGTCCTGTGCCGCGGTCCACGCCACGGCGACCTCGGTGGCGGGCCGCGCCGTGTAGGCCCACTTCGAGCTGCGGTCGGCCTGGCCGGTGACCGTGGCGGACGGGCACTTGGCGAGGCCGTCGGTGAGCGCCTGGAAGGCGGCCGCGGCCTTGTCGGTGTCGGGGAAGACCCCGAGCACCTGGTTCACGGTGTAGGCGCCCGAACCCCCGGCGTCCTGGTAGGTCGCCGACAGGTACGCCTTCCACGCCTGCCCGTAGACCGACTGCGTCGTCGGCCCCGCGGCGGCGGCGCACTCCGACGGCGCCACGGTGAGCGGGGCGTGCGGCCGGTTCGACCGGGGGCCGGCGACCAGCGTCGTCCCGGCCAGCCGGCTGACGCCGTCAGGGTCGAGGAGGCCCGCCTGAACGGTCCCCTCGGCTATGTGCGGCGGGAGGCCGGTGGGCTGCTGCGGCCACGCCCACCATCCGATGCCGGCCAGTACGAGGCAGGGCAGCACCGCGGCCAGCAGCAGCCGCCAGTGCCGCAGTTGACGCAGTACCCGGACGCCTCGGCGCGCACCCGGACCCGGTGGAGGCGAGGAGCGCTGGGCCGGTCCCTGCTGCGGCGGCGCGGACGGCGTGGCCGGGCCGGGGGCGGTGGCCGCGGCGGGGCCGGGGCCGGGGGCGGGGGCCGCAGCGGGGCCAGGGCCGGGGGCGGGTGGCGTCGGATTGCCGGGCGACGCGCTTCGCGCGGGCGGGGCCGAGGAGCCGGGCCGGGCGAACTGCGGCGGCACCGCCCTCGGGGTCTGCTGCCAGGTCGGGGGTGCCGGCGCCGCCGGATCCGGGTTCCAGTAGTGCTCTGTCATGCCTTCCTCCTTTTGTCGTGGTGTTGTGGCCGGCGTCGTTCGAGCCGCGCGGGTCCGCCTTGGGCACGGTGTGTGCCGAGGGCCGGGTGGTCGCCGGGCCGCGGGTAGCAGCCGCCGGGCGGTCGCCGAACGGACTGCGTGGGGTCCGACGGCCGGTCAGCGTGGCCGTACGGTTGCGAAGTCGCAGCCGGGGGTGCAGAGGGTGACGATGCCGCTCCAGCTCCGCTGGACGCGGCCGCGCGTCTCGGAGTGGGTCATCGGCTTCTCGCGCAGGTTCGGCTGCCGGCACCGCGGGCAGTGCCCGGGCCGGGCCGTCCCCCATGGCTTCGCCGGGTCGAGGGTGCGGAGCAAGGGGACCAGCAGGAGTACGGCGATCGCCATGGCGATGATTCCGGCGACGAGTGCGCCGGGGTGGGCGGCCTGTTGCCGGTGGAGCATCTCCTGGTAGCTGTACGAGTGCGTCAGCGCGCCGTTGACGTACGCGTCGCAGATGTCGCTCGGCGACATCGTCGTGCCGTCGCACCGGGGTGCCGAGGTGTCGTCCGGGTGGCCGGGGTAGACGGCGAGGGCCAGCACCAGGCCGAGGGCGAAGAGGGCCGACAGCACCATGACGGCTACTGCCCGGGACCTTCCTGAACGACGTGCCTCTCGCTCCTTGACGGCTCGTTGGATCAACTTGTCCGTGATGCCGGTGGTCTGGGTGGACATGCCGGATCTCCTCCGGGGGCGGTGATGCTGTGTGGTTGGCGGTGCCGGACGTGCGTCAGCGGTGGCACGAGGCGGCGAGGAAGAGCAGCAGGATCGCGACGACCACGAAGGTGAGGCAGCCGTTGCCGCCGTCCGGCTTCTTGGTGTTGGTTTCGACCATCCCGCCGGGGAGGAGGCCGGGGTGGCGGCCGGCGTAGTGCGCGATCTGCTCCTGCTCGCCCTGGGACTCGGTGCCCCAGGAGGTCTTGAAGCCGCACTCGCCGCACCGGTAGCGGTATGCCATGTAGGTTCCTCGTCTCTCGTGCTCTCTCGTGCTCGGGTGGTGGGTTGTCCGCTGCGGGCGGCCCGGGAGGTCAGCGCCAGCGCCAGCAGACGGTGTAGCCGAAGGCCGGGTAGTCGCCGGACCGCCAGTAGGTGGAGCCGCTGGTGCCGCAGAACGCCGTGTCGTACGGGGTGTTGGTGCGTCCGGTGACGTAGACGTTGGAGGCGCCGCAGCTGCCGACGTTGGTGAAGGTGGAGCCCGACTTGAGCAGGCATTCGTTGACGGTCGCGTAGCCGGCGTCGTCCGGGTAGTTCATGGACAGGCACAGCAGGACGTCGAGGCCGGAGTGCCCGGCCGTGGGCATGGAACGCCAGTAGTTGTAGTGCGGCCAGTTGTCGCACTTGGTGTGGTCGGCGGTGCCGCGGTAGACCGCCAGGACCTTGAAGTTGCCGGTCTGGCAGGACTGCGTCGACCAGGCGTCGGCCCCGGCGGTCCCGAAGACGCAGTCGCCTTGGCGGGCGTGGTAGGCGGTGCCGCCGGAACTCTGGTAGCTGAGGCACAGGACGCGGTCGTACAGGGTGGACGAGACGCTCTCGTCGTTGTCGGTGACGTTGTCGCAGCTGTTCAGGTCGGTGCTGCCGGTGTTGATCCGCACGACCTTGAACGCCCCGGAGGTGCAGTCGGTGGCGGTCAGGTCGGCGTGGCCGTCGGTGCCGGATTCGTAGAAGCAGTCGCCGACCTCTGCGGTGGCAAAGGGGCTGGTCGGCGTCGGACTCGGGGTCGGCGTCGGCGTTGGTGTCGGGGTCGGGGTCGGGGTGTCCGGGGCGGAGGTGGTCTCCGCCGGCTGGGGTGCGGGGGTCCACGCGGGGAGGTGGGGGGCGTACGGGGTGTGGGAGCTCGCCGCTCGGGCGTCGGCGCCCGCTCGGGAGGCGTCGGCCTGCGAGGAGTGCTGGTTGCTGACGATCACCAGCAGGAGTGCCACGCCGGCGGCGAGGGCTCCGACCGCCTTGCCGAGCTTGGCCGCAGCGGAGGTGGGCGGTTTCGGTGTCCCGGTGGCGCCGGGCGGCCTGGGTGTCCCGGTGGGGGTGGTGGGCGGTCGACCGGTGCCGGGGCCGCCGGTGGGCCGCCTCGGCTGCCGGGGAGCCCTCGGTGTGGTGCTGGTGGACGCGCCGACCGCGACCGAGGCGAGCCGTTCGGCCCACACGTCGGGGGTGGGCCGTCGCGCCGGGTCGGGGTCGAGCGAGGCGCGGGCCAGGTCACCGAGCGCGGGGCTGATCGCGCCGAGGGCGGTGGGCTCGGTGGTGGTCTGGTCGCGGGCGAAGATCCGGACGGCGAGCAGGGCGAGTTTGTGGACGTCGCTCGCCCGGGTGGCCCGCTCCTCACCTGCGGGGACCTGCCAGTCGGGGGTCTCGGCCTGCGGCAGTGCGCTCGCACCGTGCAGGCGCATGGCGTCGCAGTCGATCAGGAAGCACCCGGGGTCGGGTGCCAGGCTGAACAGCAGGTTCTTCGGGGAGACGTCGCCGATGGTGACGCCGAGCCGGTGCAGGCGGTCCATGGTGGCCGCCAGGTCGGCGAGCAGGAGCAGCCGGTGCCGGTCGCTGACCGCCAGTCCGATCCCGGCGACGTAGGCGTCGTCGTTGAGGAGGTACTCCATGGTCGCCAGCCGCCGCGACCCGGTCTTCGCGCCGGTCAGGGTCCGGAGCATGAAGTGGTAGCGGTCGGGTACGGCGCGCATCAGGAACCCGCAGGTCTGTCCCTGGCGCCGGACCACGGCGGCCGGCCATGCGGTCTTCTCGCAGAGCCAGCGTCCCTGTGCGGCGGTGAGCTTGCCGAGCAGGGCCGCGGCGTTCTCGAGCGCGGCCGCGTCGAGCCGGGGCAGGACGGCGGGGCTGTACTCCTTGTAGACGATCTCCCAGCCGCCGTCGGCGGCGCCCTCGTTGATGCGCTTGTTCAGCACCTGGTGGACGGAGCCCTGGCCGCCCTGCCCGAGTTGGTGCCCCAGGGCCAGGGCGGCGACGTCGACCGGGGCCGCGGGGTCGGTGCTCACCGCGGCCGCGCCTCGTTCCGGGGCCACAGGGCCAGCAGGGTGCGGTCGTCGTCGAAGGTCTCCCGGGTGAAGTCCAGGACGTGCCCGAGCCACAGCGGCGGCGGTGGCGTGCCGAGGTGCCGGGCGAAGTGCGCGCCGACCCGGCCGTCTCCCTCGCCGAGCGGGTCGCCGAAGCCGTCCGTGCCGACCAGCAGCGTCCAGGGTGCCTCCAGCCGCCCGGTGGCCGTTTCGAGCCGGTCGGGGATCAGGGGCAGCGGGGACACCTCATTGGTGACCAGCAGGGCGTCCGTTCCGGTCTTCGAGCCGAACAGCGGCCGGTAGCGGCCTTCGGCCCGGTCGAGGATCCAGGCTCCGGAGTCGCCGATCCGGAAGAGCTCGATGCCCAGGCCCTGGGCGGTGGGGCGGACCGCGCCGGCGACCAGGGTCGTCGCGTACAGGCGGGCCACCTCGGCGGGGCCCGGCTCGGTGATGCCCAGCCGCCACTGGGCGAGCTGCCGCAGCCGTTCGGCGGCGTGCGCGGCGACGTCGGCGGGGTCGAGCGGCCCGGATGTCCGGTCGAGCAGGTGCAGGATCCGCTCGACGGCGGCCCGGCAGGCCTCGACGGCGCCCTGGTGCGACTCGGAGGCGCTGGAGACGCCGTCGGCGACGGCGAACACGATGCTGTCGGTGGCTTCGTGCACGGCCGCCCGGGCCGCGTCCTGGCGCGGCTGGCGGTAGTAGCGGTGCTTGGCGCCGCGTACCGAGGCGAACCGCAGGGTGAGGGCGTCGGTGGACCAGCCCTCGCACTCGCTGTCGGGGAAGTCGAAGGCGTACTGGCTGGGCGGGCGGGCCTCGAACTCCATGCCGGCGACGCCCACCGTGATCCGCTGCCACGGCGCCGGACCCGGCTCGGACGGCGCGCGCGGCGGCGCAGAGGGGGGCGGTGGCGGTGTGAGCGGCCCGAGCGGGTGGCCGGGTGCGGGTTCCGGGTGGGCCGGGTTCTCCCGGCGGCCCGGTGTCACAGGCCGACCTCGTCGATGGCCATGGTGAACTGGTCCGGGCGGTTCACGACCAGCTGCGGGTTGGACGAGTTCAGGGCGTGCCCCGAGGCCACCAGGCTCGCGGTGAGGGAGTGGAAGAACTCCGAGATCGCCCGGCCGACGTCCGCACCGGACTTGGCGATGAAGGCGAACTCGGGCCGGGTGGCGACCTCGACCATGGTCTGTGCCTGCGCGTCGCCGATGCCGCAGGCGATGATGTTCGGGGCGGCGGGGGTCCGGCCCCGGTCGGTCAGGGCGGCGTGCGGCCCGTGCCAGGCGCTTCCGTCGGTGGGCAGGCCGTCGCTGAGGAAGAACACCACCGGGCGGTGCACCTTGTAGCCCTCGCCGCGGAGCCACTGCACGTCCGAGGGGATCCGCTGCAGCAGGTCGTCGAAGACGGCCCGGTAGTTGGTCATCCCGCGGATCTCCAGCCGGGGCACGGTGGTCTCGGTGCGCATGTCGGCCACGGCGAGCCGGACCTGGACGTCGTCGGAGAAGCCCAGCACCGCCAGCCGGAGCTTGGCCGCGATCATCGGCTCCGCACGCAGCCCCTCGCACAGGGACGCCACGCCGCCCCCCAGTTCGCTCTGGTACGGGGCCATCGAGCCCGACTCGTCGGCCACCACGTAGGCCGGCAGCAGGACGCCCTTCGTCTCCGCCATCAGAAATCCGCCTCCTTCACTTCCACGCACGGATGTCGCGGGCGTGTCCGCCGGGGCCGCAGGCAGGTCCGCCGGGGCCGCCGGACCGGTGGCCCGCACCGCTGATGCTGGCGTCCGGGCGGAGAAGTGCACAGGTCAAAGCACTGGTCATGGATGACCAGTTGTCAGGGTAGGCTCAACGCCTGTTCCGGATCGTGGGGAGAAGGGCCGGGCCGTGGCGGAGACGCTCGGGGGGTTGGTGCGCCGTCTGCGCAAGCAGGCCGGCATGACGCAGTTCCAGCTGGCGGAGCTGGCGCAGCTGGGTGAACGGACGATCGGCAGGATCGAGAACGACAAGCCCTTCGACCACCGGCTCGGGACCGTCGCCCGGCTGGCGGACGCGCTGGATGCAGGTCCCGAGGACCGCCGGCGGCTGACGGCGGCGGTCGGCGGCGCCGAGGAGGTACCGGCGCAGGAGCCGCCCGGTCCCAGGTCCGCACCGGCGCGGGCGCACGGCCCGCTCGCCGACGCCGCCGACGAGTTGGCCAGGGAGAGCAAGCGGCGCTGGCGGCGCGAGGAGGCCCAGCACCGGGTGCACCACCCGTTCGCGCTGCCGGTGCGGTGGCGGCAGGTCCCCGCGGGCGTGTCCGACCGGTCGGAGAACACCCAGCGCCTGGCCCCGGGTGACACCTCGTCCGAGGTGGACCTGAGCGGCGACCTGCGCCGCGTGGCCGAGGTCTACCGGCGGATCCCGTCCGGGCGGCTGGTGGTCCTGGGCCGCGCCGGCTCGGGCAAGTCGATCCTGGCGATCCGGTTCGCGCTGGACCTGCTGGACGCCCGGGCACGGTCCGAGCGGGTGCCGGTGATCTTCAGCCTCGGCTCCTGGGACCCGACCGCCGTCGCCCTGCGCGACTGGCTGATCGCCCGGCTGCTGCGCGACTACCCGCATCTGGCCCGCCGGGTCCCGAGCGGGAAGTCGCTCGCCGCGGACCTCCTCGACGACGATCTCATCCTGCCGGTCCTCGACGGATTCGACGAGCTCGCGGAAGGCTTACGCGGCGAGGCCCTCGACGCGCTCAACCTCTCCCCGCTGCCGCTCGTCCTGACCAGCCGTCACGGCGAGTTCACCGAGGCGGTCCGCTCGGAACACGCACCGCTCGCCTCGGCCGTCGTCCTCGAGCTGCGCGACCTGACCCTCGAGGACCTGCGCAACTACCTGCCCCGGACCGATCCCGCGTTCCCGGACCTTCCCGGTCCCGAAGAGCCCGGCGCGACCTGGGACACCGTCCTGGACGAGGCGCGGCTCTCGCAGAGCGCGGGGGGCGCAAACCTCGCCGCCGCCCTGAGCACCCCGCTGATGATCGCCCTCGCCCGGACGATGTACAGCGACACCCCCGACCGCCGGCCGGACGAACTGCTGGACACCACCCGGTTCCCCGACCCGCACGCCATCGAGGAGCACCTCCTCGCGGGCTTCGTCCCCGCCGTCTACCGGCGCCGCGCCCCCGAACGGCTCGACAACGGCCGTCCCCACCGTGCGCAGTGGGACCCGGAGCGCGCCCAGCGATGGCTCGGCTACCTCGCCCATCACCTGGTCCGGCTCGACCGCGAGCGGCAGGACCTCGCCTGGTGGGAACTGGGCACCAGCATGCGCCGTTCCTCGCGCACGCTCATCGTCGGATTCCTGGCGGGACTGGCCTTCGGCGTCACGACCGCCGTCGGGAACCTGCCGGTGGACCTGGTCGCGACCTCGCACGGGCTGAGGTTCGCGATCGTGCGCGGGCTGGTGGTCGGCGTCCTGCACGGGCTCGCGGCCGGACTGCTCTTCGGGCTCGTGTACTGGTACGCCTCCGAACGCGAGGCCTTCAAACCGTCCCCCGTACGGATCAAGCTCTCGGGCGGGACCAGGCAGACCCGAGGGAACGCCCGCGCCAGGTTCATGGTCGGGGTGGGGTGCGGGCTGGCCGCCATGGCCATGCTTGTCCTCATCGACGAGGGGGTCGTCGCACCGCTCGGGCTCGGGGACGGCCAGCGCGGCGACAGGCTCCTGACCGGGCTCGTGTTCATCCCCGCGATCGCGCTCGCGACCGGGCTGGTGTTCGCCCTGATCGCCGTGCTCGAAGCTCCCGTCAGAACCGAATCCGTCGTCAGCCCGGCCGGCCTGCTGGACATGGACCGCCGCAATGTGGCCTTCCACCTCGTCACCTGGGCACTCGTGATCGGGCTCCTGGTCGGGCTGCTCAACGGGATCGTGTACGGGCCCGTCCGCGGACTCGAGGTCGGCACCGTGTTCGGGCTCGAAGCCGCCTTCGGCGCCGGGCTCGGGTACGGGCTCAGCCTGACCGCCTGGGGTCAGTGGGTGGCCCTTGCCCGCATCTGGCTCCCGCTGACCGGGCGGCTGCCCTGGGCCCTGATCGCCTTCCTGGACGACGCCCACCAACGAGGTGTACTCCGCCAGGTCGGCGCGGTCTACCAGTTCCGCCACGCCCGGATCCAGAGCCACCTGAGCCGGGCATTCCAGGAGCGTCACGAGCCCCGCCGGCCGGGGCCGTCGGCCGGCGGTGACCCGGCCCGGGCCACCTGACGGGAAGCCGTGCAGATGTGCAGTGGAGGGTGATGGTGATGGTGAGGGTGAGGGGGAGCATGAGTGCCAAGTACGGTGCGCGAAGCACCTGGATGAGGGCCGTCGTCGCGGTGGCGACGGTCTGGGGAGCGGCGAGCGCGATGGTGGGCGTCCCCGGGGCCGGAACGGCGGCCGCGCAGCCGGCCTCTCCGGCGCTGCGGTACACCTGCACCTTCCCGACGATCGGCGCCCAGCCCATCACCGCGCGGATCTCCACGGACATCCCCAGGTCGCTCGCGGTCGGCGAGGCCAGCCCGCCGTTCGCCATCAACGCGGCGGCCACGGTGGACGCGTCCTTCACCTTCGGGCTCCGCTACATCCTCGGGGTGAGGATCATCGAGGGCTCGCTGGACGCGCAGACCACCGTCGGCGCGCCCCAGGGCAGGATCGGCGTCCCCGTGCGCCTCACCATCACCAAGGCGAACGTCCCGGCGTCCGGTTCCTTCGACATCCCGGCGACCGGCACCGCACCGACACTCACCTTCACCCAACCGGGCAGCGCGAAGGTCACCGCGGGCAACTTCACCCTGCACCTCGTACCGGAGGACGCGAACGGCAAGGTCACCGACCCGGGCAGGACCGACGTGCCGTGCACGCTGAACTCCGGGCAGGACAACGTCGTGGCGACGGTCGACATCACGGCGCCGAGGACGACGCCCGGCCCGGCCACCCCGGGAACGCCCGGCACACCCGGCATACCCGGCACACCCGGCAGGCCGACAGCAGCCCCGGTGACCGCCACACCCACCGGCCCGACCGGTTCACCCCTGTCCGATCCGTCCGACGCCTCCGGCACCGCGACCGCCACACAGAGCCCCACCGGCTCCGCCGGCCCACCCGCCTCCGACGGCTCCGCCGGCGCGACCGCCGTGCCCACCGGTACTGCGGCACCGGACCCGACGAGGTCCACGGTCAACGCTGCGGCGCCGACCGGCGCCACGACCGGCGGGCCGGGCACCGGCCGCGTGCTCCTCCTCCTGGCGGGCATCCTCGCCGCAGCCGCGGCGATAGCCGTAGCCGCCGTCCGCTTCGGCCCGCGGCTGAAGCGCCGACACACGCCCAGCCACCGCTCCTGAACCGCCCCGGGCACCGGGCCCCGGCCACCCGTCCGCCCGTCAGAGGGTGAGCGGGGCCCGGCGCAGCCGGGCCGGGTCGGCCTCGGCCGCGGCCGTCCTCCCGTCCAGCTCCCAGCCCTTCCCGTACGCCGCCGCGAAGGCTTCCTCGCCCAGGGCGGCACGCGCTCGTCGGGTGAGCTCGCCGACCTGCCGGTCGGTGCGGTCGTGGGCGCCGCGCAGCCGGGAGGCGGCGCCGAGCAGGACGGCCGACTCGTGGTGCCGTCCGTGCGTCTCGGCGAGTGCGGCGGTGTTCACGGCCACCAGCGACAGGATGGGCAGGTCCCGGGTCTGCAGCGCCGCCGCGTACGCGTTCGCCAGTGCCGTCTCGGCGGCGGCCGGGTCGCCGGTCTCCAGGTGCAGCGACGCCCTGGCGTTGGAGAGCAGCGTCCGGGTGTGGTCGCCGGGGAACGGGGAGTCGCCGTCCAGGTTCCGTTCGGCTCCGTCGAGCAATTCCCGTGCCCGGTCGAGGTCGCCGAGCCGCACCCGGAAGACGGCCTCCCACGCGTCGACCAGGACCTGCATCTGCGGCGAGTTGGCGCGCAGGGCCCGCTCGCGGGCCGTGTGGATCGTCGTGGTCACCAGGTCGGTGTCGCCGCGCCGCAGGTGGAGGTCGATCCAGCGCAGGTCGTCGAACACCTCGTCGCCGAGGTTGAGCGGGCCGAACTCCGCTGCCAGCGACCGGGCTTCGCGCAGGTCGGCGAGCGCGCCGTCGAGGTCGTCGTCGTACTGCCGCAGTTGGGCGCGCATCGGCAGCACGTTGGCCTGGCCCCAGCGGTCGCCGGTCTGCCGGAAACAGGCGAGGGCCGATGCCACGTCGGTGCGCGTCCGGTCGAGGTCGCCCGCGTTCTCGGCGAACCGGGCCCGGTACATGCGGGCCAGCCCGGACAGCCACACGTCCTCGCCGTCGGCCAGGCGCTCGATGATCGCGGGCGTGCTCTCCGCCTCCTGCCGGAACGTGGGTGGGAAGGCGGCGAGCGCGCCGTACGGGCCGGGCAGTTCCGGGGACGCGAGCAGCCGGTCGGTCAGCTCCCGGATCGCGGCGTGGTCGGCCGCGGTCCCCTCGGCGGTCGTCCCTGACCGGAGGTGGGCCCGGTTGAGCAGGTGGATCACGCGGGCGCAGTCGCGGTCGGGTGCCGGGCCGCCGCCGGGTACCGCCAGTGCCTCGCCCAGCCAGTAGGCCGCGTCGGTGTGTCGGCCGCACATCTGCCAGTACCAGGTCAGGTTCAGGGTGAGGGCGAGCGCGCCGGGTGCGTCGCCGGTGTCGCAGCGGCGGCGCAGGGCGGCGAGCGTGTTGTCGTACTCGGCGCTCACGACTCTTACCGCTGCGAGCTGGCCGGGCCCGCGCAGTTGCGGGTCGTGGCGGGCCATCAGCTCGGCGAAGTGGCCGGCGGCCAGGTCGCGGACGGTGCCGAGGTCGCCCGTGTCGGCCAGGCGGTCGGTGCCGTACTCGCGCAGTGTCTCCAGCATGCGGTAGCGGCCGGGGTCGGGGGCGAGCTGCAGCAGGGACCGGTCGACCAGGGCCGCGAGCAGGTCGGGGACATCGGCAGCCGGCACGGCGGTGCCGGCGCAGAGCGCGGTGGCCGTGGCCGGTGTGACGCCGCCGGGAAGGACCGAGATGCGTTCGGCGACCGTGCGTTCCTGTTCGCCGAGCAGGTCCCAGCTCCAGGCGATGACCGCGCGCAGCGTGCGGTGGCGGGGCAGCGCGGTCCGGCTGCCGGTGGTGAGCAACCCGAACCGGTCGGACAGTCCGTCGGCGAGTTCCGGCAGCGACAGGGTCCGCAGCCGGGCCGCGGCCAGTTCGAGGGCGAGCGGCATCCCGTCCAGGCCGCGGACCACCTGCCGGATCGCGGGCAGTGTGGTCTCGTCCACGTCGAAGCCGGGGCGGACGGCCGCGGCCCGTTCGGTGAACAGGCGTACCGACGCCGCCTGCCGGGCCTGTTCGACGCCGTCGTCCGGCCCGGGCAGGGTGAGCGGGCCGAGGGGCACCAGCGCCTCGCCGTCGACTGCCAGGGGCTCGCGGCTGGTGGCGAGCACCCGCAGTCCGGGGCAGCGGGACAGCAGGGCGGTGACCAGGTGGGCGACGGCGTCGATCAGGTGCTCGCAGTTGTCGACGAGCAGCAGGGTCTCCCGGCCGCGGAGCCGGTCGACGAGGACGTCCAGCTCGTCGCCCCCTGTTCGGGTCCGGGTGTCGAACACGGCGCCGGCGCGCGGCGCGGTCGCGGCGAGCAGGGCCGAGCCGACCTTGGCCGGTTCGGTGACCGGGGCGAGGTCGATCATCCAGGCGCCGTCGCGGTACTCGTGGCGGTGGCGGCGGGCGGCCTCGACGGCGAGCCGGGTCTTGCCGGCGCCGCCGGGGCCGAGCACGGTGACCAGGCGCCCGGTGGTGAGCCGGGTGGCGATCCGGGCGAGGTCCTCGTCGCGGCCGATGAGGCTGGTAAGCGGTGCGGGCAGGCTGTCCGGCCCGGTCGGCGCGGCGTCGGTGGGCGGGGCGGACCGCGCGGGGTCGGCGGGCCGAGCGGGCGGCTCGGCGTGCAGCAGGCGCCGGTGGCGTTCGCGCAGGGCGGCGCCCGGGTCGGTGCCGAGGGCGTCGGCCAGGGCTTCGCGGATCTGCCCGTACCGGGCCAGGGCCTCGGCCTGGCGGCCCTGGGCGGTGAGCGCGTCGATGAGCAGCGCGGCCGCCCGTTCGTGGAGCGGCTGTTCGGCGAGCAGTGCGGTCAGCCGGGCGGCGGCCGCGTCGGCGCGGCCGAGGGACAGCTCGGCGTCGGCGAGGTCGGCGACGGCCTCGACCGAGGCGTGCGCCAGCCGGGTCGCGGCGGTGGGTGCCACGGCGGCGACGGCTGCGGGTTCGGTGCCGGGGTGATCGCCCCACAGCGCCACGGCTTCGCCGAGCGCTGCCGCCGCAGCGCTCGGGTCGCCGGCGCGCAGGCGGTCGCGGCCGGCGGCGGCGAGCCGCTCGAACCGCAGCGCGTCCACGTCGGCGGCGTCCACGTCCAGCCGGTAGCCGCCCGCGACCTGCGCGACGGCGCGGGCCGATCCGAGGGCCCGGCGCAGCCGCGAGACGAGGGTGTGCAGGGCGTGGGCGGGGCCGGCCGGCGGGGTGTCGGCCCAGATCGCGTCGGCCAGGACACCGGGTGCGACCGGGCGGCCGCCGGCGAGCGCCAGCCGTACGACCAGCGCCTGCAGGCGCGCCCCCGGTACGGGCAGGGCGGCGTCGCCGCGGGTCGCCCGGAAGGTGTCGAGCAGCGTGAGGCGAAGCCGCGTGTCCCCGTCCATCCCCCGATCCTCGCGCGCGCACCCGGGTGTCCCCAAATCGGCGCGGTGTCCCGGCTGTTCCGGCAGGCCGTACGCGGGGCGGCGGGTGTCAGTGGCGTGTGTGCCCGGTGTGAGCGGGCCGCGTCAGTCTCTGGGTGCCCGACGTTCCAGCGGCGGCCGCCCGAGCACTCCGGGCGGCCTCGATCCCGGGAGGGACACCACCATGCACAGCCCTGTCACGATCATCGGTGCCGGAATCGGGGGCCTCGTCCTGGCCCGCGTCCTGCACGTCCACGGTATTCCGGCCACGGTCCACGAGGCCGAGTCCTCCCTGACGGAGCGAACCCAGGGCGGAATGCTCGACATCCACGACTACAACGGGCAGCTCGCCATCGAGGCGGCCGGCCTGATGGACGAGTTCCGTGCCATCGTCGTGGAGGGCCGCCAGACGCTCCGGGTCCTCGGGCGGGACGGGACCGTCCTGTTCGAGAAGGGCGACGACGGCACGGGCGGCCGCCCCGAGGTGCAGCGCGGCGAGCTGCGGCAGATGCTGATCGACTCGCTCCCGGCCGGCACCGTCCGGTGGGGCCGCAAGGTCACCGGTGCCCGTGCCCTCGGCGATGGGCGTCACGAGGTGACGTTCGCGGGCGGCGGGACCGTCGTCACCGACCTGCTGGTCGGCGCGGACGGGGCGTGGTCGCGGGTCCGGCCGCTGCTCTCCGACGCCGTACCCGAGTACGCCGGTAGGTCGTTCGTCGAGGTCTACCTGTTCGACGCCGACACCCGGCACCCGGCCGCCGCGAAGGCGGTCGGCGGCGGGTCGATGATCGTGCCCTCGCAGGGCAGGGAGATCTTCGCCCATCGGGCACGCGGCGACACCCTGCACACGTACGTGACGCTGACCGAGCCGCAGGAGTGGTTCGCCGCCGTCGATTTCACCGATGCGGCCGCGGCGGCCGAGCGGGTCGCGCGGGAGTTCGACGGCTGGGCGCCGGAACTCACCGCGCTGATCACCGACGGCGACACCGCCCCGGTCCTGCGCCCCCACTACACCCTGCCGATCGGGCACCGCTGGGACCGGGTGCCCGGGGTGACCCTGGTCGGCGACGCCGCCCACCTGGTCGCCCCGAACGGCGAAGGCGCCAACCTGGCCATGCTCGACGCCGCCGAACTCGGGACGGCCATCGCCGCGTACCCCGACGACGTCGAGGCCGCGCTCACCGCGTACGAGCAGGCGATGTTCGTCCGTCCCACCGAGGAGGTCGTCTTCGAAGGCGCCGCGGTCCTGGGGATCGACTCTCGCGACAACACGGCCCGGGGCCCGACCGACCTGATCACCGGGACCGGCCGATGAGCCGTCAAGGAGGAGATCTCGTGCATGACGTCGTGATCGTGGGCGCCGGCCCGGTCGGCCTGTTCCTCGCCTGCGAGCTCGGCCTCGCGGGCAGCTCGGTCGTGGTGCTCGAGCGGGAGCCGGAGCCCCGTTCCCCGTGGAAGGCGGAACCGCTCGGGATGCGGGGCCTGTCCGCCGCGTCGGTCGAGGCGTTCCACCGCCGCGGGATGCTGCACCCGCTGCTCACGGCCTCGGGCCTCCGCGACGACCCCGGCACGGCCTCGGCCGCGGCCCCCGGCACCGACACCGACACCGATGTGCCGGCCTCCCCGCGCAGCGCGGGCCACTTCGCCGGCATGATGCTCGATCCGGCCAGGGTCGACCTCGCCGCCCTGCCGTTCCGGCTTCCCGGCCCGGCGGCGGAGGGCGTGATGACGAACCTCGAAGCGATCGAGACGGTGCTGACCGAGCGCGCATCCGAGCTCGGCGTGGAGATCGTTCGCGGTGTCACGGTGTCGGCCGTCACCCAGGACGACGACGGCGTGGTCGCGCTGGCCGGCGGGCACGAGTACGCGGCGCGCTGGCTCGTCGGCTGCGACGGCGGACGCAGCACGGTGCGCCGGCTCGCGGGCTTCGAATTCGTCGGCACCGAGCCGCAGTTCACCGGCTACGCCGTGCTCGCCACCGTCGCCGACCCCGAGAAGCTGCGCCCCGGGTTCAACCCCACACCGACCGGCATGTACCTCCGCACGCACGTGCCCGGGCACATCGGCATGATGGATTTCGACGGCGGCGCGTTCGACCGCTCGCAGCCACCGACCCGCGACCACCTCCAGGCGGTCCTGCGCCGGGTGTCGGGCACCGACGTGACCTTGACCGAGGTCCGTCTCGCCTCGAGCTTCACCGATCGGGCGATGCAGGCGACGACCTACCGGCAGGGGCGCGTGCTGCTCGCGGGCGACGCCGCCCACATCCACTCCCCGCTCGGGGGCCAGGGACTCAACCTCGGCCTCGGCGACGCCGTCAACCTGGGGTGGAAGCTCGCGGCGTCCCTGCACGGGTACGCGCCGGACGGCCTGCTCGACACCTACACCCGCGAGCGCCACCCGATCGGCGCGCAGGTGCTCGACTGGTCGCGCGCCCAGGTGGCGGTCATGCGGCCGGACCCGCATGCCCGGGCGATCCAAGGGGTGGTCCGGGACCTGCTCGCGACCCGGGCCGGAACAACCTACGTGTTCGAGCGGACCTCAGGATCGTCCTACCGCTACGACCTCGGCAACGACCACCCGCTGACCGGCCGCAGCGCCCCGGACTTCCGCCTTGCGGACGGCACCCGCCTCGGTGACCTGATGCACGACGGACGAGGCGTCCTGCTCGACTTCGGCGCCGACCGGGCCCTGCACGGTCCGGCGCTGGGCTGGCAGGGCCGGATACGGTACGCGGTCGGCCCGGCGAGGGACGACCTCGGCCTGGGCGCCGTACTCGTCCGGCCCGACGGCACCGTCGCCTGGGCAGGTGACCGCGACCCCGATCGCCCGGCGTTCGAACGGGCCGCCGACCGGTGGTTCGGCCGCCCGGACAGCTGAAGCAAGCACCCCGTTCCCGGTCGTCCGTCGGAACAGGCTCAGGCTGCGGTCCGGGAGCAACAGCGGGGGCCGGCCGGGCGGGCGGCGAGCACCGGGGCACTGCGAAGTGGGCCTGCCGCGCGCCTGGGTGGTGCAAGCCGTCCCCCGCGTGCCCCGGGACGCCGCAGCATCCCGGCTGGGACGTTCGGCAGCGGTGGGGCCCGATCGGGGTAACCGTCTAGCCCAGTGGGGTGGCCGGACGGGTCCGGGCTTGGCGCGGGTGTACGGCGTTCGCGAGGGTCGCACTGCCTCGGACCGCGCAGACGGCTCGGTACCCGCCCCGCCCCGGGGCGGCGTACGGGAGCCTGCGACCGAGGACGTCGCGTCCGGTACACGAGAGAGGAACCCGCCCATGGGCGACAAGCAGCTGTTCGCGGACATCGTCGGCGCGTTGGGCCAGGACGACTGGGGGGCCGTCGGTGCGGCGGTCGCTCCGGTCCAGGCGCGCACGTGGACGGTCAGGGTGCGCAGGCTCGGGCCGGTCGTGGACGCGGCGATGTTCGAGACCGCTTTCCCCGCCGCACCCGGCGCCTCGGGGAAGGCAGGTGGTCCCGGCAGCGTCGAACTCGCAACCGGCGGTGTCACGATCGGCCGGGGTGAGTCCATCTCCTCCCGCGTCCTGGGCGATGCCCTTCCCGGGGCGCGGGACGACGACCGCGACGTGCCGACGCCCGGCGCCGCCTACGCCCGGACGGGCGCCGCCGCTCTCCAGATCGCCATCCCGTACGCCGCCGAAGGCGCCGACGGAACGCAGGCCGCCAAGGTCTGCGTACACCTGACCGACGTCACGGTCTCGGCGCTTAGGGCCTGTGTGATGTCGTGATCATTCTTCGGGTTCTGCCCTCCCTTCGGGGCAGAACCCGGTAGGAATGTTGACCGTGACGCGCAGGCAACTC
>NZ_JBEZIR010000078.1:0-40271 GCF_040651175.1 Kitasatospora sp. NPDC048540 | reverse complement strand
ACCAGCCCGGTGAGGCCGACGTGCCGGGCGGCGGTGTCGCCGACCAGGGCGCCGACGGTGGCGTACAGCAGGGTGGAGACGACCGCCGCGCCGGCGCCGACCTTGGTGATCTTGTCGCCCTTGGCATACGGGCGGGTGCACGGGCAGGTGCCGGGGAACCGCGCCGAGAGGGTCGGCGCACCGCCCGAGGACTTCCGCTTGGGCGCGGCGGCACCGGACCCGGACGCCGACGACGACGGACGGCCTCCGCGGGACGACGAGGCCGGGACCGGGTCGGGGACCGGCAGGTCCGCCGAGGTGCCGCCCGCGGCCTGCTGGGTGCGGGCCGCGTCGCTGGCGGCCTTGTCGGCGATCGCGTTGAGCGGGTCACCGTTCACCTGGTGGGCGGGCACGTACACGAAGGTGACCTCGCGGCCGTCGAGCAGGGCGTCGATGCGCTGGATCAGCTCCCGGTTGGCCACCGGCTTCCCGGCGGCGGTCTTCCAGCCGTTGCGCTTCCACGCGGCGAGCCACTTGGTGGCCGCGTCCCGGGTGTAGGTGCTGTCGAGGCGGACCTCCAGCGGCACGGCGGCGTCCGTCGCGGTCAGCACCTGCTCCAGCGCCGTCAGTTCACCCACGTTGTTGGTGCTGTGCCCGAGCGGACCGGCCTGCCAGCGCTGCGGGACCCCGGCGCTGTCCGCGACCACGTAGGCCCAGGCGGCTGGACCCGGGTTGCCTTTGGCTGCTCCGTCACAGGCTGCGATGACTCGTTCGACCATGCATCGATCATGCCAGGCCGGAAGGGCCTCCCGGGACCACCGCCGGCGGATAGGGTCGGGCCCTTCCGCCGGACCACCGCACCCCGCCCCCGGGGCACCGAGGAGCAGCCGATGACCACGCCCGACACCCGCCGACCGCGGTCCCGGTACGCCCGGCGCCGCGCCGCCTACGGGAGTGTCGCCACCCGGCTCTCCCTGCTCGGCGACCGCCGGCTCGGCGAGCTGGTGGCCGCGGCCGAACCGCTCGGGTCGGGCGTCGGCGGCCGCTGGGCGCGGCTGGAGGTCGCCGGGGCCCCGGTCTTCGTCAAGCGGGTGCCGCTGACGGACCTGGAGCTGCGCCCGGAGAACGTCCGCTCGACGGCCAACCTCTTCGGGCTGCCGACGTTCTACCAGTACGGCCTGGGCTCCTCGGGTTTCGGCGCCTGGCGCGAGCTCGCCGTCCACACGATGACCACTCACTGGGTGCTCACCGAGGAGTACGAGGGCTTCCCGCTGATGTACCACTGGCGGGTGCTGCCCGACGTCCCCCCGACCGGCTTCGCCGATGTGCACGGCGGGATCGACGGGGCGGTCCGGCACTGGGAGGGTTCCCCGGCGGTGCGCGGGCGGCTGGAGGCGATCGGCCGGTCCTCGTCGAGCCTGGTGCTCTTCCTGGAGCACGTACCGCAGACCCTCGCCGCGTTCCTGGACGGACGGCGGGACGCGGCGCCGCTGCCGTGGGTGGAGGAGTCCCTGGCGCGCGGCGCGGCCTTCCTGCGCTCGCGCGGCCTGGTCCACTTCGACGCCCACTTCCACAACGTCCTCACCGACGGGCAGGCGCTCTACTTCGCGGACTTCGGGCTCGCCCTCAGCGCGGACTTCGAACTCTCGGCGGCCGAGGCCGAGTTCCTCTCCGGCCACCTCGCCTACGACCGCGGCCACACCTCCCGGCACCTGCTCCGCCACCACCTGCTCGCCGTCCCGGACGCCACGGCCGGGTACGAGGAGTTCCTGCAGCGTTGGATCGCCGGCACCCGGCCGGAGGGCGTGCGGCCCGAGCTCGCCGCCCTGCTCGACCGGCACGCGCCGGTCGCGGCCGTCATGAACGAGTTCCGCCGTCGGATGCTCACCGGGACCAAGCTGACGCCCTTCCCGGCCGCCGAGCTCGAACTCGCCCTGACCCCGGCGTAGGTGCCGGGCCCAGGGTCCGGCGCGCCGGTCGTGCGCCCGGGGGCCGGGTCAGGGCGGCGTGAGGATGCGGGGGCCGTCCTCGGTGATGGCGATGGTGTGCTGGAGGTGGGCGGCCCGGCTGCCGTCGGAGGTGCGCAGGGTCCATCCGTCGGGGTCGGTGCGGTACTCGTCGTGCCCTCGGACCGTGGCGCAGCGGGTAGCTGCGGCCGCCGAAGCCGGTCGGCCTGCCGCCGGTCAGGGCCGGACGGTCAGGGCCGGACGATCAGGTCCTCGATCCGCTGGGCGGGCCGCAGCAGTTCGAACCGTACGGTGCCGTCGGCGGTGACGGTGGCGCCGTGGACCGCGGGCTCGGGCAGGCTGTTGTAGTGGTACGGGGTGGAGAAGAAGTAGGCGCCGGTGTCGAGCAGGGCCACGAGGTCGCCCGGCGCGAGCAGCGGCAACGGGCGGGCCCTGGCGATCAGGTCACCGGCGAAGCAGCACGGCCCGGCGATGTCCTGGGGCACCGGCGGGCCGGTCCTGGCCGTGCCGGTGGGGTCGTGCGCGCTGATCCGCAGCGGCCAGGTGTCCGGCAGGAACACCGTCCGCGCGGCGACCTGCGCCCCGGCGTGGGTGATCGCGATGGGCCGCCCGCCGGCGGTCTTGGTGTACTCGACGTACGCGGCGGTGAAGCCGTTCTTGGCGAGCAGGGCCCGCCCGAACTCGGTGACCAGCCGGTACCCGCCGTCGAACAGGGCCGGGACGCGGGCCCGCAGACAGGCCACGTACTCGTCGAACCCGGGTGACGTCCGGTCGTCGTCGAAGTTCACCGGCAGTCCCCCGCCGAGGTCGAGGCCTTCCACCCGGTGCCGGCCGAGCTCGCCGTTGACCCGGTCGGCGAAGGCGGCGGCCTTGCCGATGCCTTCGGCGATGAGCTCCAGCGGGCAGCCCTGGGAGCCGACGTGCGCGTGCACCCAGGTGAGCCAGGGCCACTGCCGGAAGGCGTGCAGCAGCCGTTCGGCGTTCCCCTCGTCGTCCAGGGCGATGCCGAACTTGGCGGTGGCGGTCGCGGTGCTCATCGCCGCGATGGACCCGACGCCGACCTGCGGGTTGACCCGGACGCCGATCCGGGAGCGGGTGCGCAGGGTGGTGAGGATCGCGGCGATCCGGTCCAGTTCCTGGAAGCTGTCCGCGTTGACGGCGATGCCGAGTTCCAGCGCCCGGCGGAGCTCGGGGCGGGTCTTGGCCGGGGAGTCGAGGACGATCCGCTCGGGCGCGAACCCGGCCGCCAGCGCCTGGGCGAGTTCCCCGGGGCCGGCCACCTCGCAGCCCATGCCGAGGCGGCGCAGCCGTTCCAGCACGGGGACCAGGCAGTTCGCCTTGGCGGCGAAGGTGTGGGTGACGGCGGCCGGGTCAGGGAACGCGCGGTGCAGGGCGGCGACGCTCGCCGCGACGCCGTCCAGGTCGACGAAGGCCGCCAGCACCGCGTCCTCGGGGTGCAGCAGTCCCCGGCGGACCGCCGCGCGCAGGACCAGTTCGCGCCGCTCGGCCGCCTGGAAGCCGGTCATGGGTGCCACTCCGCTGGTCGTCGGACGGCGCCGGGAACCCGTCCCGGGCCGTACCACCAGCCTGCCAGCGACCCGGCCGCACCGCCGCCGGCGCCGCGGCCCGCCCGCCCCGGAACGGCCCGCATGCCGCGCACGCCCGGGAACGCCGGCGACCCGGCACCCACGCGGGGTGCCGGGTCGCCGGTGCGGGCGCAGGGGTCCGGGTGATCAGACCGCCGGGGCCGGGTAGGTCGGGTACTCCACGCCGGAGACGTACTGCACGACCCGGATGACCTGGCACGAGTAGCCGAACTCGTTGTCGTACCACAGGTACAGGATCGCGTTGTCGCCGTCGACCTTGGTCGCGCCGGCGTCGACGATCGAGGCGTGCCGCGAGCCGATGAAGTCGCTGGAGACCGCGTCGGGGGCGGTGATGAAGTCGATCTGGCGCTTGAGCGGCGAGGTCAGCGAGACGTTGCGGAGGTGGTCGAGGACCTCCTCGCGGGTGGTCTCGCGGGCGAGCTGCAGGTTGAGGATCGCGATCGAGACGTCCGGCACCGGGACGCGGATCGAGCTGCCCGTGATGGTCGCCTTCAGGTCGGGCAGCGCCTTGGCCACGGCGGAGGCCGCGCCGGTCTCGGTGATGACCATGTTCAGCGCCGCCGACCGGCCGCGCCGGTCGGAGCTGTGGTAGTTGTCCAGCAGGTTCTGGTCGTTGGTGTACGAGTGGACGGTCTCCACGTGGCCGCGCAGGACGCCGTACTCGTCGGCCATCGCCTTCAGCGGCGGGACGATCGCGTTGGTGGTGCAGGACGCGCAGGAGAGGATCTGCTCGTCCGGCTTGATGGTGTCGTGGTTGACGCCGTGCACGATGTTGGGCACGTCGCCCTTGCCCGGGGCGGTGAGCACGACCTTGGCGATGCCGGGGCGCAGGTGCTTGGACAGGCCCTCGCGGTCGCGCCAGCGGCCGGTGTTGTCGATGAGGATGGCGTCGTCGATGCCGTACGCCGTGTAGTCGACCGTCGTCGGGTCGTCCGAGTAGATCACGGTGATCTCGTGGCCGTTGGCGACGATCTTGTTGTTCGCCTCGTCGACGGTGATCGTGCCGTGGAACTGGCCGTGGATGGAGTCACGCCGCAGCAGCGAGGCGCGCTTCACCAGGTCCTCACCACCGCTGTTGCGCACCACGATGGCGCGCAGCCGCAGGCCGTTGCCGGAGCCGGCCTTCTCGATCAGCAGACGGGCCAGCAGGCGGCCGATCCGGCCGAAGCCGTACAGCACGACGTCCCGCGAGTCGCGGCGCTCCAGCTTGTTGGCACCGGTGGCACCGGCGACGGCGCCGGCGGTGAACTCCTCGACGCTCAGGCCGTGGTCGCCGGCCTTGTAGGTCGCGGCCAGCATGCCGATGTCGATCTGGGAAGGGCCGAGGTCCAGCGCGGTGAGCGCCTGGAGGAAGGGCATCGTCTCGGTGACCGAGAGCTCCTCGCCGGCGATCTGGCGGGCGAAGCGGTGGGTCTTGAGAATGCTGACGACCGACTTGTTGACCAAAGAACGGCTGTGCAGCAGGACGGTGACGTCCCTCTCCCGGTGCAGCCTGCCGATGATCGGAATCATCGACTCCGCGATCTCCTCGCGGTTCTTCCAGTCCGTGAACACGTCCTCATTGACAGTCACAAGTTCATCTTTCGAGTTAGGCGACGTTTACATATTAGCTTTCGGCCATCGCGCCCTCTCGCCCGGACCCTCCTGAGCAGCGAGGTCTCCGCCACACCCGCGACCGGGCCGGTCCCGGGCCCGCGCCGCCCGGCCGGTTCGGGCCCGTCCGCACCGGGCCCGAACCGCCGCGTCCCGTCCCGCTACGGGACCGGCTGCGGCTGGGTCACGCAGTGCACGCCTCCGCCGCCCGCGCCGAGGCTGTCGATGTCGAGCTGCTCGATCGCCCGGCCCGGGAAGATCCCCGCCAGCGTCGCCCTGGCGGCGGCGTCGGCCCTGGTGTCCCCGAACTGGGCGCAGATGACCGCGCCGTTGCACAGGTAGTAGTTGGCGTAGGAGCCGACGAAGTTCGGGTCGGAGGAGCGGATCAGGTTGTAGTCGGGGCCCTGGATCCGGGAGACCGTGAGCGGGTGGCCCTGGGCGTCCGTCGAGGTGGAGAGCGTCTGGTACTGCTGGCGCTCGTCGTTGGACCAGACGTCGGTGTCGGCCGGCAGCGGCGCCTGGACCACGGCGGTGGCGTCGGCGAGGAAGCGGGAGGTCGCGTCGACGTGGTCGCCGGTGATGTCCTGGCCGGTCACCCCGGGGAACCAGATGACCTTCGTCGCGCCGTAGGCGGTGCGCATCGCGGCCTCGATCTGGGCGAGCGTCCTGCTGCCGTTGCGGCGGGAGTCGAGCAGGCTGCTCCTGGTCGCCATCAGCAGGCCGTCGCCGTCCGTCTCGATGGCGCCGCCCTCCCCCACGAACCCGGCCGCGGTGAAGGGCACTCCGGCGTAGGCCGCGACCTTGGCCGCGACCAGCGCGTCCTTGGCGTGGGTCTGCCGGTTGCCCCAGCCGTTGAAGTTCAGGCCGACGGCGTCCAGCCCGCCGGCGCCGTCGGTGCGGAACACCGGGCCGGAGTCGCGCATCCAGCAGTCGTCCACCGGGATGGTCCCGATGACGGTGACGGCGGAGCCGCACGCGGAGCGCGCCTTGGTGACGCCGGCGGAGTTGGCGCACATGACGACCGGCTCGTACTTCGCGACGGTCCTGGCGATCAGCGCGATGTCGGCCTGGACCCCGGCGAGCCGGCGGCCCCAGATGGCCGAGCTGTCGGGCCAGGCCATCCAGGTCCTGGTGTGCCGGACGGTGTCGATCGGGACCGCGTAGCCGGCGGCCACCGCGGGGGCGGCCGCCGGCTGCGGCCGGCGTCCGGTGGCGTGCGCGGGGGCGCCGCCGAGCGCGGCGGCGCCCGCGGCGCCCGCGAGGGTGAGTCCGGCGGCCGTGAGGAACTTCCTGCGGCCGATTCCGTGCGTGGGCGTTCCGACGGATGAGACGTGCTGGTCGTGCCCGTTCATGTCCGACCTCCCGTCACCGGCCGGGTGGACCTGCCCACCCGGTCGCGGAGGACCGTATTCCTGACCGAGCGCTCGGTCAATACATCCGGCACCGACTCCCCCGAACCGCTCCCACGGACGGTCAGGAACCGACCGCGGCAGGCGGGAGCCGCGAGCGGGCGGGTGGCGCGGGCCGGGCCGGGCCGGGCCGGCGGGGGGAGCCGCGGGGCTCCGGCCCGGCCCGCGCCGTCCGGCCTACGGGACCGGCTGCGGCTGGGTGACGCAGTGGATCCCGCCGCCGCCGGCGCCGACGGAGTCGATGTTGAGCTGCTCGATCACCCGGCCCGGGAACAGGCTCTGCAGGGTGGCCTTGGCGGCGGCGTCGGCCTTGGCGTCGCCGAACTGGGCGGAGATGACCGCGCCGTTGCAGACGTAGTAGTTGGCGTAGGAGCCGACGAAGTTGGCGTTGGTCGACCGGATCACGTTGTAGTCCGGGCCGCCGATCTTGGTGACGGCGAACGCGTGGCCCGCGGCGTCGGTGGCGGCGGCCAGCACCTTGTACTGGTTGACCTCGTCGTTGTACCAGCCGTCCTTCACGTCCTTGGCGTTGGGCTGCTGGACCAGCCCCTTGCCGACCTCCAGGAAGCGGCTGGTGGCGTCCACGTGGTCACGGGTGATGTCGCCGGAGTCGATGTACCCGTCGAACCAGATCACCTTCGACGCGCCGTAGGCCGCGCACATCGCGGCCTCGGCCTGGGCCTGGGTCATGCCGCCGTTGCGGGCGGGGTCCAGGATGCTGCTGCGGGTGGCCATCAGGGTGCCGGCGCCGTCGGCCTCGATCGCGCCGCCCTCGGCGCAGAAGCCGGCCGCCGGGGTGAAGGCGACACCGGCGTACTCGGCGACCAGCCTGGCGACCTGGGCGTCCTTGGCGTGGGTCTGCTTGTTGCCCCAGCCGTTGAAGTTCAGGCCGATGGCGTCCAGCCCGCCGGCGCCGTCGGTGCGGAACACCGGACCGGAGTCGCGCATCCAGCAGTCGTCCACCGGGATGGAGCTGATCACCGTCACGTTGGCGGCATTGCAGGCCTTCTTCGCGGCCGCGGCGCTGGCCGGGTTGGCGCACATGACGACCGGCTCGTACTTGGCGATGGTGTTGGCGATCAGCGCGATGTTGGCCTGGATCCCGGCGAGCGAGGTGCCGCCGCGACCGCCGCCGCTGCCCCAGATCGCCGTCGAGTCGGGCCAGGCCATCCAGGTGCGGGTGTGCCGGACGGTGTCGATCGGGACCCGGAAGGTGCCGGTGCCGCCCGTGGGGGTGGGGGTCGGCGTGGGGGTGGGAGTGCCGCAGCCGGGGGTGTCGGCGCGGGCGACCTGGGAGCTGCCGCTGTTCGCCGCCCAGACCACGCCGACGGCGGTCAGCCCCGCCGCCGCCAGCACCCGGCGCCGGCCCAGCACCGGCATCTCGGCTCTGCCGGTCGAAGTCTCCGCTGCTACCTGCTCGTTCATCTGCTCAGCCTCCGCGTGGGGGAACCGGCGGAACCGACCGCCGATGGGTGGGAAAGCTATAACTGACCAAGCGCTCGGTCAATACTTTGGGCAGGACCGTTCCGGCGTCGCGCGCGCCGCCCGGAGCCGCGGCATCGTCCCTGGTCAGCCGCGGCTGGACGGACTCCAGCGGCCGGGCGGGAGCGCCGGAGCGGCCGCCGCCGAAGGCTCGTCCGTACCCGACCGCCGGGCCGGTCCGCACCCGTCGGCGGGCCCGCGCGGACCCGGCGGCCCGGTCGGCGCGGCCGGTTTCTCCGTACGGGATCCACCGGGTCCGGCCGACTCGTTACAGTTCGCGGGTGGCTACAGGTACCAGTGACCCCCGATCCCTGCCCGTCCCGGCGGAGCGGCCGGCCGGCCGCACGCGCGTGTCCGCGAAGGGCGAGCAGACCCGGGCCCGCCTGATCGCGGCGGCCCGGACCCTGCTGGCGGGCGACGGCAGCGTCCCGTTCACCACCCGCAACGTGGCCGCCGCGGGCGGGGTGACCCACGGCATGTGCCACTACCACTTCCAGGACCGGACCGACCTGATCCTGGCCGTCATCGAGTCCATCCGGCCGGAGTGGATCTCCCCCCTGGAGCGGGCGGTCGACGCCCCGGGCGGCTTCGCCGAACGGGCCGAGCGGGTGATCGGCCTGCTGACCCAGCCGGAGGGCGCCGACCTGTCGCGCCTGCACTCGGCGCTGCACTGGTTCGCGCTCAACGACGAGCGGGTGCGGGCCGGGCTGGCCGAGGAGTACCGCCGGTGGCGGGCCTGCTTCGTCGCCCTGTTCCAGGTGCTCGCGGACGAGCGCGGCGGCGGGCTCGACCCTCGCCCGCTCGGCGAGGCGGCCGCCGCGGCCGTGGACGGGCTGGCCGCCATCGAGTCGCTGGACCCGGAGGTCGACGGCGCCGCGGCGGTGCGCGCGCTGATGCACGGGCTGGCCGCCACCGCCGGCGCCGGCGGCTGAGCCCGGGCCCGGAGCGACGTCAGGTCGCGGCAGCCACCGGCTGCTGCTGGGTCGAGCAGTGGATCCCGCCGCCGCCCGCGGCGATGGCGTCGATCGGGACCTGGACGACCTCCCGGTCCGGGTGCAGGTCGGCGAGCACCCCTGCGGCCCGGTCGTCGGCGGCCCGGTCGCCGAACTTCGGCATGATCACCCCGCCGTTGACCACGTAGTAGTTGAGGTAGGTCGCCAGGAAGTCGTCGCCGCGACCGGTGATCCTCGAGAAGTCGGGCTCGGTCAGCTCGACGATCCGCAGCGTGCGGCCCTTGGCGTCGGTCGCGCCCTGCAGCACCTGCAGCGCCTGGCCGGACGCGGTGGACCAGATGTCCGGCGGGGTGTCCGGGCCGGGGCGGTGCAGGACCACCACGCCCGGCTCGGCGAACCGGGCCAGTGCGTCGATGTGGCAGTCGGTGATGTCCTTGCCCGCGACGCCCTGGAACCAGATCACCCGCTGGACGCCGAGCAGCGCCTCGAGGTCCGCCTCGATCTGCTCGCGGCTGCGGCCGGGGTTGCGGTTGGGGTTGACCAGCGAGCTCTCGGTGGCCATCAGGGTGCCCTCGCCGTCCACCTCCAGCGCCCCGCCCTCCGCGGTCAGCGGCGCCTGGATGCGCCGGATCCCGTACCGGTCGAGCAGCTCGCGGGCGACCTGGCCGTCCGCGTCGTGGGTCTGCTTGTTGCCCCAGCCGTTGAAGTTGAGGTCCACCCCGGCCAGGCCGGGCGCGCCGGTGACGAAGGTCGGGCCGGTGTCGCGGGCCCACAGGTCGTCCACCTGGAGGTCGATCACCTCCACCTCCGGGCCGGCCAGCTGCCGGGCCCCGGCACTCTGGTCCGGGCGCGCCATCAGGACCACCGGCTCGAACCGGGCGACCGCCTGGGCGACCCGGGCGATGTCCTGCCCGACGGCGCCCAGCTGGTCGCCCCACACCTCCTCCAGAGCCGGCCAGGCCATGAAGGTCCGGGTGTGCGGCTGCCACTCCGCCGGCATGGCGAAGGCGGACGCCGGGGCGGGCGAGGGGGTGCCGGTGGGCCCCGCCGGGCCCACCGACGGTCCGTCGGACGGCGCGGACGTGGTGGCCGATCCGCAGCCGTCGAGCAGGGCCGCGGCCGCGGCCGCGAGGGCCGGGCCCGAGCGCAGCAGCGTCCTGCGGGTGAGGTCGAGCTGGCTCATGCGGGCCCCCTGGAGGTGCGCATACCTGGACGATTCGGGTGGTACCCGATGGTATGCGGCAGGTGGCCCACCTGCCGGGCGGCCCGCACCCCGGGACGGGCCGCCCGGGCCGGGTCACAGCGCCCGGCGCGCGGCGGCGATGCTCCGCGGGTCCCAGCCGGGCCTGGGGACGGAGTCCAGCAGCAGCCGGGTGTACGGGTGGCGGGGCCGGGCCAGCACCTCGGCGGTCGGGCCGGACTCCACGATCCTCCCCTGCCGCATCACCACCACCTCGTCGGTGACGCAGCGCACCACACCGAGGTCGTGGGTGATGAACAGGTAGCCGATGCCGGTCTCGGTCCGGATGTCGGAGAGCAGGTTGAGGATCTGCGCCTGCACCGACACGTCGAGCGCGGCGACCGCCTCGTCCAGGACGAGCACGGCCGGCTCCACCGCCAGCGCGCGGGCGATGGCGACGCGCTGGCGCTGCCCTCCGGACAGCTGCCGGGGCAGCGCGGCGGCCTCCCGGCTGCCGAGGCCGACCTGGTCGAGCAGCTCGGTGATCCGCCGCTCGTGGTCGGTGCCGGGGAAGTGCAGTCGCAGGGTCTCTCGCAGGACGGTGCCGACCGGCATCCGGGGGTCCAGCGAGAGATAGGGGTCCTGGAAGACCATCTGCACCTCGCGGGCCCGGGCCAGGCGCCGGGCCCGGCCCCGGCCCCGTTCGGTACGGTCCCGCCGGTGGACCAGGACCCGGCCGGAGTCGGCGCTCTCCAGGCCGACGATGATCCGCGCGGTGGTGGTCTTGCCCGAGCCGGACTCGCCGACGATGCCCAGCGACCTGCCCTCGGCGAGGGTGAAGGTCACGTCGTCCACCGCCCGGACGCTCCCGTACGAGCGGTGCAGGCCCAGCACCTCGAGGACGGTCTTCCTCATCGACGGCTCTCCCTCCGGCCGGGTCGCGGGGGTGCTCCCGGTGGCTGTGCTACGCATCGGCGTGGCTCCCCTCGCCGGTCCGGTCGCTGTGGTGGCAGGCCACCCGGCGGGCGGGTTCGCCCGGCACCGGCAGCAGGGCGGGTGCCTGCTGGCCGCACAGGTAGGTCGCCAGCGGGCAGCGGGCGGCGAACGGGCAGCCGGTCAGTTCCTCCCGCAGCCCCGGCGGGCGGCCCTCGATGGCGGCGAGCCGGCCCTGCGGGGCCTCCAGCCGCGGGGTCGAGTTCAGCAGGGCCGCCGTGTAGGGGTGGCGCGGGCGGTCGAAGAGGGCTTCGGCCGGACCGGTCTCGGCGATCCGTCCGGCGTACATCACGTACACCCGGTCGCTGATCGCGGCGGCGAGGCCGAGGTCGTGGGTGACGAACAGCAGTCCGGTGCCGAAGCGTTCCCGCAGGTCGCCGAGGAGGGCCACGACCTCCGCCTGGGTGGTGACGTCGAGGGCGGTGGTGGGTTCGTCGGCGAGGATCAGCGCCGGGTCGCCCATCAGGGCGGCCGCGATCATGACGCGCTGGAGCATGCCGCCGGACAGCTGGCCCGGGTAGCGCCGCAGGACCGCGCCGGTCAGGCCGACCGCCTCCAGCATCTCCACGGCCCGGTCGGTGGCCGCCTGCGCGCCGGTGCCAGCGTTCAGGCGCACGCTCTCGGTGAGGAAGTCCCCGATCCGGCGGAGCGGGTTGATGGCCGCCCGCGGGTCCTGGAAGATCATCGCCGCGGTGTTGGTGCGCAGCCGGCGCAGCTGCTCGGGGGTCATGGTGAGGACGTCCTCGCCGTTGACCCGGACGCTGCCCTCGGTGGCGGCGCCCTTCGGCAGCAGGCCGAGGACGCTGCGCGAGGTGAGGCTCTTGCCGGAGCCGGACTCGCCGACCAGGGCGACGGTCTCGCGGGCGTCGACGGTGAGGTCGACGCCGGCCAGCACGGGCCGGGCGGTGTCGGGCAGGCGCAGCCGGTACGCCTGGATGTCGAGGGTGGTCATCGGTCCCTCCTGGCGACCTGGTCGGCCCAGCGCTCGCCGACGACGTTGAAGGCGACGACGGTCAGCACGATGGCGGCGCAGGGCAGCACCGCCGAGAGCGGGTAGCCGTGCTGGATGGCGGACTGGCCGTCGAAGACCATCCGGCCCCAGTCGGGTGTCAGCGCGGGGACGCCGAGGCCGAGGAAGGAGAGGCCGGCCAGGTCGATCAGGGCGTAGCCGAAGTTGACGGTGGACTGGGCGAGCACGACGGGCGCGATGCCCGGGATCACGTGGCGCAGGCAGATCTGCAGGCCGGAGTGGCCCTGGACCTGGTACGCCTCGACGTAACTGCGGCGGCGTTCGGCGAGCACCAGGGAGCGGGTGAGGCGGCTGACGTACGGCAGGTAGGCGATGGCGAGCGCGATGACGGGGGCGAGCAGGCCCTCGCCGTACACGGAGACGATCAGGATCGCCAGCAGCATGCCGGGGAAGGCGAAGACCAGCTCGGTGCTGCGGGAGAGCACGGAGTCCAGCCAGCCGCCGCGCCAGGCGGCCGCGACGCCGACGGCGACGCCGGCCAGGGTGGAGAAGGCGACCACGCCGAGCGGTCCGAGCAGGGAGGTGCGGGCGCCGATGAGCAGCCGGGACAGGGTGTCGCGGCCGGAGGCGTCGACGCCGAGCAGGTGGTCGGCGGACGGCCCGGCGAGGGCGTTGCCGAGGTCCACGCCGTTGGGGTCGTACGGTGCGAGCCAGGGGGCGAGGAGTGCGGCCAGCACGACCAGGGCGACGAAGCCGAGGCACAGTCGCTGGAGCGGTGCGCGGGTGGTGCGGATCCGGGCCAGGCCGGGTCGGCGCAGGACGGTGGTGCTCATGCGGGGGACCTCCTCGCCCCGAGGGTGACCGTGGGGTCGACCAGCGGGTGCAGCAGGTCGACCACCAGGTTCACCGTCATGAACAGCCCCACCATGATCAGGGAGATGGCCTGCACGGTAGGGAAGTCCTTGGTGGTGGTGGACAGTTCGAGGAGCTGGCCGATGCCGCCGACGCTGAACGCGGACTCCACCAGGACGGTGCAGACCAGCAGGGTGGAGACGATCAGGCCGCCGGTGGTGAGCACGGTGCCGAGGGCGTTGCGGAACACGTGCCGGCGGATCACCTGGTGCGGGGCGACGCCGCGGCTGCGGGCCGCCGTGACGTGTTCCTGGCCGAGCACCTCCAGCATCGCGGCGCGGGTGACCCGGGCGAGCATGCCGATCAGGTACAGGGCCAGGGCGACGGCGGGCAGGGTCAGGTGCCACAGCAGGTCGCCGAAGCCCTCGCCGGTGCCGCCGGTCGGGAACCAGCCGAGCTCGACCGCGAACAGGCCCTGGAGCAGGACCGCCGCGACGAAGGAGGGCGTGCCGAGCGCGAAGGTGGTGGTGACCAGGATGGTCGAGTCGGTGGCGCCGCCGCGGACGGCGCCGATCCAGCCGAGCAGCAGGCCGAGCGCGACCACCAGCACCAGGGCCATGGCGACCAGCAGCAGGGTGGCGGGCAGCCGGTCGGCGAGCAGCCGGGAGACGTCGGTGCGGTAGGTGATCGAGCGGCCGAAGTCGCCGTGCAGGATCTGGCCGGTCCAGCGCAGGTACTGGAGCAGGAACGGGTCGTCCAGGTGGTACTGGGCGTTGATCGCCTTCAGCGCCTCCGGGGAGGCGGAGCGGCCGGAGAGCAGGAAGCTGGCCGGGCTGCCCGGTGCCAGGTACATCGCACCGAAGATCACGAACGAGGCGCCGAACAGGGTGGCGGCCATCTCGGCCAGCCGGCGTGCGGCGAATCTCAGGAAGCTCACCGGGCCGCACCCACGTCCGCGGCCCACGGGTAGTACATGTAGGAGATCGTGGTGGGCGCGCCGGTGATCCGCTTGTTCAGGAAGACCGCGGTCGGCCACTCGGCGACCGGGATCCAGAGCAGCTGCCGGGAGGCGGTCTGCTGGAGCCTGGCCTCGATGGCGTACCGCTGGGCCGGGTCGGAGGCGTTGGTGGCCTGCTTGACCAGGTCGTCGTAGGCGGGGTCGCTGTAGGAGGCGAAGTTCTGGTAGGCGCCGGTCTTGAAGTTGGCCAGCAGGTCGAGCGGGTCGGTGATGGAGTCGTAGTAGGTCTCGGGGAACATGTCGATGCCCTGGCGTGCCTCGGCCGAGGTGAACAGCGAGGTGAAGGCGTTGGGCGCGATGGTCTTCAGCTGGACGTCGAGTCCGATGCTCGCCCCGGCCGCCTGGACGGCGGTGGCCAGCAGGGAGACGTCCTGGCCGATCGGGCTGGTGGCGACGGTGATCGTCTTGCCGGTGGCCCCGGCCTCCTTGATCAGGGCCTTGGCCCGGTCGAGGTCGGGGGTGGTGGGGGTGAGCCCTTCGAAGGCGCTCCTGCGGGCGTCCTCGGGTGCGCCCGCCCAGGCGGCGCGGGTGGTGAGGGAGCCGGTGACGCTGCCGGCGCCGCCGAGGCCGGCCTTGACGAAACCGGAGCGGTCGAGTGCCAGGGACAGCGCCTGGCGGACCCGGACGTCGCCGAGCACGCCCTGCATGTTGGTGACGTTGACGTTGACGGTGCTGAGGCCCTCGCCGAAGGACAGGGTGCCGACGCCGCTGTTGCGCAGCCGGTCGTAGCTCTCGGTGGGGATCAGGTAGCCGCCGTCCGCCTCGCCGCTGATCATGGCGTTGACCCGGGCCGAGGGGTCGGTGAGGAAGCGGAACTCGGCCTTGGCGGACTTGGCCTTGGTGCCCCAGTAGCCGTCGAAGCGGCGCAGTTCGATGGACTGGCCCTTGTTCCAGGCGCCGAGCTCGAACGGGCCGGTGCAGTCCAGGCTGCCGCTGGTGCCGTAGTCCTTGCCCGCCGCCTCCACCCCGGCCTGCGAGGCCACCGCACCGGCCGCGGTGGCCATGTACTGGTTGAACTGCGAGTCGGGCTGGGTGAGCCTGACGGTGACCTGCAGCGGGCCGGTCCTGGTGATGGTGCTGACGTTCTGGAACTGCTGGGCCCAGGCCGCCGCGTTGTCGGGGTTCATCTGGCGGCCGAGGCTGTACACCACGTCGTCGGCGGTCATCACGGTGCCGTCGTGGAAGTGGACGCCGGGACGCAGGTCGTAGACCCAGGTGGTCGGGTCCGGGTTGGTGGCCTTCTCGGCCAGCCCCGGGGCGAGCGTCAGCTGCGGGGTCCACCGCATCAGGCTCTCGCAGACGTTGGAGAGGATGGTGTTCTGCGGGTAGTCGAACGCCGAGATGTAGTCGAGCGTGGGGGGCTCGGCGTACAGCGCCCAGGTGAAGGAGTCGATCGGGCCCTTGGCCGCCGGGGTGTCGGCGGACAGGGTGAACCCGGTGCCGTCGGCGCCGCCGCCGCTCTTCGGCGGTCCGGCGCAGGCCGCGACCAGGGTGAAGGCGGCGAGGGCGGCGGCGGGCAGGGCCAGCCGGCGGACGGTCGGCCGGTGAGCGGCCGGACGGCGGTGCGGGGCTCTGTGGGCTCTTGCCCCGTCCTGGGGGTCCGTCATCGGTGTTCTCTCTTCCGTGCTCACGGGGGTGGCGAGGAGGTGGTCAGCGTCCTGCGGGTCGGCGGGGGCGCAGGGGCGCGGCAAGGGTGGTCCTGGACCGGGTGGTGGTGCGGAAGGTCACACCGCGGGTCGGGCGGCCGGCACCTGCTGGGTGATGCAGTGGACGCCGCCACCGCCGTAGGCGATCACCCGGGAACGGACACCGACGACCTTGCGGCCGGGCAGGGCGGCCGCGAGCACGGCCAGGGCTCCCTCGTCCTCGGGCACGTCGGCGACCGGGACGACGACGCCACCGTTGGCGATGTAGAAGTTGAGGTAGCCCACCTCGGTCTCCTTGCCGTTGACCTGCACGAACGCACTCTGCGGCAGGTCCAGGATCTCCAGCTCGCGGCCCTGGGCGTCGACGGCGGCCGCCAGCACCTCGCGGTTGGCGCGCATCCGCTCGTAGTCGGGGTGGGCGGGGTCGGAGGGCAGCTGGACCACGACCTTGCCGGGGGCGACGAAGGCGCAGACGCCGTCGACGTGGCCGTCGGTCTCGGTGTCCAGCAGGCCGCCGTACGGCAGCCAGATCACCGTGGTGACGCCGAGCTTGGCGATCAGCTCGGCCTCGATCTCGGCCTTGCTCATCCCGGGGTTCCGGTTGGGGTTGAGCAGGCACTGCTCGGTGGTGATCAGCGTGCCCTCGCCGTCGACGGTGATCGCGCCGCCCTCCAGGATCATCCGGGAGTCGATCCGCTCGACGCCGAGCCGCTCCAGCAGGGCGGAGGCGATCTTGTCGTCGGTGTCGAAGGGGTGGTGCTTCCGGCCCCAGGCGTTGAACCGGAAGTCGACGCCGGCGCGCTCGCCGTCCGGGCCGAGGACGAAGATCGGGCCGGAGTCGCGGAACCAGGAGTCGTCCAGCGGCAGCTCCACCACCTCGACGCCGTCGCCGCACAGGGCGCGGGCCTCCTCGCCCTGGCCGGGGCAGGCGACCATGGTCACCGGCTCGAACTCCGAGATCGCCCGGGCGACCTGCGCGTACTCGTGCTTGATCTCCTCGAAGGTCTCGCCCCACAGCTCGACCCTGGTGGGCCAGGCCATCAGGCAGCCCTCGTGCTCGGTCCACTCGGCGGGCATGCGGAAGGTCATGGTGTTCTCCTGTGCGGGTGTGCGCGGGTTGCGCCAACGGGGGGTGGAGGGGCGGGGTGGGTGGAGGGGGCGCGGGTCAGCCGGCGGGCGGCACGGCGGGCTGCGACTGGGTGGCGCAGTGGATGCCACCGCCGCCGCCCGCGACCGCGTCGATGTCGAGCTGGACGACGTCGCGCCCGGGGTAGGCGGCCCGGAGCACCGCGTAGGCGGCGGCGTCCGCCTCGGGGTGGCCGAACTGCGGTACCAGGACGGCACCGTTGACGACGTAGAAGTTGGTGTAGCTGGCCAGGAACTCCTTGCCGCGGCCGCGGATCCGGCCCGGGTCGGGGCAGGCCAGTTCGGTGACGGTGAGGGAGCGGCCACGGGCGTCGGTGGCGCCGCGCAGGATGTCCCGGGCCTGCTCGTGGACGGCGACCCACTTGGCGTCCGCGCCGGGGGCGGGCCGGTCGAGGACGACCTGGCCGGGAGCGGTGAAGCGGGCCAGGTAGTCGACGTGCGCGTCGGTGATGTCCTGGCCGGCCAGGCCCGGGATCCAGATCACCTTGTCGATCCCGAGCGAGGACCTGAGGGCCGCCTCGACCTGGTCCCGGGTGGCTCCCGGGTTGCGGTTGGCGTTGACCAGGGAGCTCTCGGTGGCCAGCAGGGTGCCCTGGCCGTCGGTCTCCAGTGCGCCGCCCTCGCCGGTGAACGGGGCGCGGATCCGGTCGATGCCGTACCGGTCCAGCAGCGCCGCGGCGGCCTCGGCGTCGTTGGCGAACGGCTGGGCGTACCGGGTGCCGGTCTTGCCCCAGCCGTTGAAGTTGGTGTCCACGCCGGCGATGGCGCCGGGGCCGACCACGAAGGTCGGGCCGAAGTCGCGGATCCACAGGTCGTCGTTGGCGATCTCCAGCACGTCGATCGGGTGGTACGCACCCGGGCCGCAGGCGTAGCGGGCGTCGGCGGCCTGGGCGGGGCGGGCGAGCAGTACGACCGGTTCGTAGCGCGAGATCGCATGGGCGATGTTCGCGATGTCCCGCCGGACGGCGCCGAGTTGGTCGCGCCAGACGGAGGAGAGCGCCGGCCAGGCCATGAAGGTGCGGTCGTGCCGGTCGTGCTCGGCCGGCATCCGCAGCGCGGTGGCGGCCGGGCCGGCCGACTCGGCCCGCGCCGCCGCCGGCAGGCCCGCACCGAGCGCGACCAGGGGCACCGCGGCGGCGCCGAGCCGGAGAACGGTTCGGCGGGAGGGGGCTGGCGTGTTCATAGGACTCCCTGGAGGGTGCTGGGAGGTGTGGTGTGCCACGCATCCTGCCCCCAACTGAAAATTCAGTCAATACTCTCGCGCCCCTTAACCGGCCGACCCGGCACCAGGAGGGCCGCACGCAGCCCGGGGCACCACCGGGCCGTCCCGAACACCCGCCACTGACCTGGGATATCGAAGATCACCCACCGCCGGATCCACCCTGAGAATTCGATCAGGAAATCTGCTTCACAACGCCATGCCACCCGGTAGAGTGATCGCTCGTGTCGGACCGTCGAACAGAGATACTCAGAGCGGCCACCCGCGTCATCACGCGGCGTGGGGTGCGCGGGCTACGCGTGGGAGAACTGGCAGCCGAAGCGGGGGTGTCGACCTCGCTGATCTACTACCACTTCACCGACCGGGCCGGGATCCTGCGCCAGACGCTGGAGTTCATCAGCGACCGCGCGGACCGGTACACCGCGGAACGCGACCCCGCCGCACCGTCCGACAGCCCGCGGGCCGAACTCGAACAGGTCCTGCTGCTGGAACTCCAGGACACCGCCGAGGTACGGGAGAACAGCACCGCCTGGGGCGAACTGAGGGCCAGCGCGGTCTTCGAACCGGACCTGCGCGAGGAGCTCGCCAAGGCCACCCACACCTGGGTCCACGAGATCGCCGAACTGCTCGGCCGCGCCCACCCCGCCGGGACGGCGCCGGCCCACGCGGCCTCGGCCGAACGCCTCACCTCCCTGCTCGAAGGCCTCAGCGTCCGCTGGCTCAGCGGCTCCCTCCCGCTCGACCACGCCCGCCGGCTGCTGCGCGACGCCATCGACGCCGAGCTGCGCCCGCTCTGACCCCGCCGACCGGGGCCTGTCCGAGCTATTGACTGAATTTTCAGTCAATGCGACAGTGGTCGCCATACCCCCATGAACCCAACCCTCCGACACCGCACACCCCGTCGCACTCCGCCCGGCACGTGTCCCACGGCATCGGAGGAGGCCGGACCGCACCGTCGCTCCGGGTCCATGGGCACCCCCGCACGATCGCCTCGACGCAAGACGCCTCGTCACCGGACGCCTCGACGCGATGCCGGGGCCGGCCCTCACCCGCAGGGCGAAGTCCAGGAGACTGGGAGCACCTTCCGATGCTTGCACACCTGCTCGACCCGCCGGTCGAGGCTCCGCCAGGATTCCGGTTCGACATCCGGCCGGCCGCCACGCCCGCCGGGGTGGGCGCCGTGCGGCGGCTGCTGCGCGACGCCCTGACCGCCGCCGGGGCCGACCCCGACACGCCCTGTCTGCTGCTGTCGGAGCTGCTGACCAACGCCGTGCTGCACGGCGCGGCCGCCTCGGTGGTGATGGAGCTCCGCGACGGCCGGGTGCTGATCGTGGTCGCCGACCATTCCCCCGCCCCGGTCGAGCGGCTGCCGGAGAGCACCGTACGGACCGGCGGCCGTGGCCTGGCCCTGGTCGAGGCGCTGGCCGACGTCTGGGGCGTCGCGCCCTTCGGTGCCTGCGGCAAGGCCGTCTGGGCCTCCGTCACCGCCGCGTGACGGCTCCCGCCCGCCCGACCGTCCGGCCGTACGACCCGAAAGGTCCGGTGACCCACCCGTGCTCCGCAACGGATTCGAACCCTGGCACATCCTCATCGTGGTGGCCGTGGTCGTCCTGCTGTTCGGCTCGAAGAAGCTGCCCGAGATGGCCCGCGGGCTCGGCCGGTCCATGCGCATCCTGAAGGCCGAGACGGCCGCGCTGCGCGAGGACGGCGCCGAGCCGGAGCCCGGCACCGCACCGCCGGCGACCCCGGCCCGGACCACGCCGGAGGTCACACCTCAGGTCACGTCGCCCCGGGCCGACTGAGCGCGACGCCACCTACGCACCCGGTCCACAGCGAAAGGGGGCAGGCACCTCGGTGCCTGCCCCCTCCCTCGCGCGCCCGTTGAGCGGCCCTCCCGCCCGGCCGCTCCACGGACGCGTCCCGCCGTCAGCCGGCCGCCGGGGTCCCGGGCTGATCGTGGGTGGAGCAGTGGATGCCGCCGCCGCCCGACGCGATGTTGTCGATCTTGAGGGGGACGATGTCCCGCCCCGGGAAGTGCTCCCGCAGGATCTGCCGGGCCCGGTCGTCGGCCGCCGCGTCGCCGAAGCGCGGCAGGAACAGCGACTTGTTGGCGACGTAGAAGTTGATGTACGAGGAGACGAAGGCGTCCCCGCGCCCGGTGATCCGGTCCGGGTCCGGCTGGGGCAGCTCGATCACCTGCAGGGGCTTGCCGGCCGCGTCCGTGGCGTCCTTCAGCACCTCCTTCGCCTGGGCCGCGGACCGCGACCAGACGTCGTCGGGCGCCCCGGGGAACGGCTGGTCCAGCAGCACCACACCGGGCGCCGCGAACCGCACCAGGCAGTCGACGTGGGCGTCCGTGATGTCCTGGTCCCGGACACCGGCGAACCAGATCACCTTCGTCACGCCCAGCGCCGCCTTGAGCTCGGCCTCGATCTCGTCCCGGGACCTGCCGGGATTGCGGCGCTCGTTGACCACCGAGCTCTCGGTGACCAGCAACGTCCCCTGGCCGTCGGTCTCGAACGACCCGCCCTCGGCGACCAGCGGCGTGGTCACCCGCCCGAGGCCGTACCGGGCGAGCAGCGCACCGGCCAGCGCGGTGTCGTTGCCGTGCTCCTTCTGCTTGTTCCCCCAGCCGCTGAAGTTGAGGTCGACGCCCTTCAGGGTGCCCGAGTCCTCGACGAACACCGGTACGGTGTCCCGCGCCCACAGGTCGTCCACCGGTAGCGGGACGACCTCGACGCCGTCCCCGCAGGCCCGCTGCGCAGCCTCGGCCTGGGCGGGCCGCGCGAACATCACCACCGGCTCGTAGCCGGAGACGGCGCGGGCCAGCCCGGCGATGTCCTGCCGGACGTCCGGCAGTTGACTGTCCCAGATGCCGGCCGACGCCGGCCAGGACATGAAGGTCCGCGCGTGGCTCTCCCACTCCGCGCCGAACCGGCGGCCGGGTGCCGCGCCCCGGCCCGCCGCCGGCGACTCGGGCGCCGCGTCGTCCTCGCCGAACGGCGAGCACGCGACACCTCCCAGGGTCAGCAGACCGACGCCGGCGGCGGCGCGCAGCACGGTTCGGCGGGACGGGGGGAAAGCTGTCACGACACACTCCGGTGGGAAGGGGACAACGGGCTCGTCAGGGGCGGCGGGGCCGAAAGCGGTCGGCCCGACGGCCCCGGCGCGCGGACCTGGGGCCCCGGGGCGAGGACCTACGGGGCCCGGGTGCGGGGCGCGGTGCTACGGCAGCGGCTCGTGCATGGTCGAGCAGTGGATGCCGCCGCCGCCGGCCATCAGCCGGTCGACGTCGAGCTGGACGACCTCGCGGCCGGGGAACGCCGCGGCCAGCGCGCGGCGGGCCGCGGCGTCCTTGGCCTGGTCGCCGAACTGCGCGGTGATGACACCGCCGTTGACGAGGTGGAAGTTGAGGTACGAGTCGACGAACTTCGGATCCTTGGACCGTACGGTGTCGGGGCCGTCGATCCGGATGACCTGGAGGCGGCGGCCCCGGGCGTCGGTGGCGCGCGAGAGGATGTCGGACTGCTGACGGGCGTCACGAGCCCAGACGTCGTTGCGGTCCGCCGGGGGCAGCTGCACCATGACGACGCCGGGCCGCACGAAGCGGGAGGTGACGTCGATGTGGTCGTCGGTGATGTCCTCGCCCTTGATGCCCGGCACCCAGATCATCTTGTCGGCGCCGTAGGCGTGCAGCACCGCGTCCTCGATCGCGTCGCGGCTCATGCCGCGGTTGCGGTTCTTGTTGACGAGGCTGCTCTCGGTGGCCATCACGGTGCCGTCGCCGTCCGTCTCGACGGCTCCGCCCTCGCCGACGAAGTCCGCCCTGGTGAAGCGGAGCCGGTTGCGGTCGGCGATGGTGCGGGCGACCTCGGCGTCGTACGCGTGGGTCTGCTTGTTGCCCCAGCCGTTGAAGTTGAGGCCCACGGCGTCCAGGCCGCCGTAGCCGTCGCGCCGGAAGACCGGGGCGGTGTCGCGCATCCACAGGTCGTCGGTGGCGACCGCTTCCGTCACCGTGACCCCGGGGCCGCACCGGGCGCGGGCGTCCGCGGCCGTGTCGGCGTCCGGGGCGCACAGCACCACCGGCTCGAACTGGGCGATCGTCCGGGCGATCAGCGCGATGTCCTGCTGGACCCCGGCCAGCTGGCGGCCCCAGACGGACTTGCGGGACGGCCAGGACATCCAGGTGCGGGCGTGCGGTACGTCGTCCGCCGGGACCCACCAGCACGGAAGTGCCGCGGCGGAGGCCGGTGCGCCCGACGCGACCGATCCCAGGGCGAGGCCCGCCGCACCCGCGCCCGCCGCACCCAGGACGGAGCGCCGAGAGGGGCGGGCGCCGAAGAAGCGGTCGACGAGGGAGCTTCCTGCGGTGCGGTGGTCGTTCATGTGGGTCTCCAGATCAAGTATCGCGTCCGGCGGGCGGGACCTGCGCGCCGCCGTGCCCACACTGTCGCATTGACTGAAAATTCAGTCAAGGACGTGATCATCGGCCTCCCCTGTAGGATCCGCGGTCGGCGCCGACATGCCACTGCCCCCGCCGGTCGGCCGACGGGGGCAGGATGCGAAGGACGGCAGCGCCGCGGCGGGCTCCGGGTCAGCCGGCGAGCCGCGCCAGTTCGCTGTCAATCGCGCCCGCCATCAGCTCGCGCGCATGGGCGAGCGGGAGACTGCCGCTGAGCCAGCGCACGCTCAGCCCCTCCAGCAGCGCGGTCAGGCGCTCGGCGGAACCGGCGAGGGCGGCGGCGCCGCTCATCGGCCGCACCTGGCCCAGTAGTTCGGCGATCTCCTGGACCCAGACCAGGGTCGCCCGGGCCAGGTCCTCGCGCAGCTCGGGCTCGAACACCGCACTGGCCCGCAGCTCACCCCAGGCCGTGCTGTTCTCCCGCACCTCGGGGGTGTCCTGGAACTCCAGCAGCAGGGTCTGCTCCAGCTCCCCCCTGGCGTCCAGCGGCGGACCGTCGGCCTGGCGCTCGGTGGTGTACCGCTCGGCGCGGTCGCTGATGAACTCCATGGTCGCCCGCAGGATGCCGGTGCGGTCCTTGAAGTGGTAGTAGATCAGCGCCGTGGACACGCCCGCCTCTGCGGCCAGCTCCTCCACGCGCAGCCCGCGGACTCCGCGCCGGGCGATGACCCGCGCGGCCGCTTCCATGATCGAGGTTCTCCGGTCAGCCACGAGGCACCACCCTACCCGGGGTCCCGGGCAGGACTGAACCCCGTTCCTGACTGAAATTACAGTCGGGTAGGGTGCCGGGCAGAGCGGCCGCCTCCCCGAGCCGGGTCCGCCCGCACGCCGGCCGCTCCTCCACGAGCCCGTTCACCGGTGCCGACCCCACCCCGCCCCCGACCGCTGGAGAGCCATCGTGACCACCGGAGACCGCGGGTTCCCGCCTCCCCCGACCTTCCGGCCACTGTCCGAGGACGATCCCCGGGAGGTCGGCGGCTACCGGCTGGTGGCACGGCTCGGCGTCGGCGGGATGGGGCGGGTCTACCTGTCGTACACCCGGGGCGGGCGGCCGGTGGCGCTCAAGGTGGTCCGGCCGGAGCTGGCGCAGGACGCGGAGTTCCGGCACCGTTTCGCCCAGGAGGTGGCCAGCGCCCGGCGCATCCACGGGCTGTTCACCGCCCAGGTGGTCGATTCCGGCGTCGACGACCCCTTGCCCTGGCTGGCCACCGCGTACGTGGCAGGCCCTTCGCTTCAGCAGGTGGTCCACCGGTTCGGCCCGCTCCCGGAGCGGACCGTCCTGCTGATCATCGCCGGCATCGCCGAGGCCCTCCAGGCGGTCCACGCCACCGGTGTCGTCCACCGCGACCTCAAGCCCGGCAACGTCCTGATCGCCGCCGACGGCCCGCGCGTCATCGATTTCGGCATCGCCCGGGCCGCCGACACCAGCGCGCTCACCTCGACCGGCCTGCGGATCGGCTCCCCCGGCTTCATGGCCCCCGAGCAGGTTCTCGGCCGGCCCGCCACCCCGGCCACCGACGTCTTCGCCCTCGGCGCCCTCGCGGTCCACATCAGCGCGGGCGCGCCGCCGTTCGGCGACGGCCCGGAGTCCGCCACGCTGTACCGGGCAGTGCACGAGGAACCGGACCTCTCCCGGGTACCGGCCGCCCTGCGCGGGCTGCTGCTCGGCTGCTTGGCCAAGGACCCGGAGCAGCGGCCCGGCACCGACCGGATCATCGAGGCCGCCCGCGACCACCCCGCCGTCGGCGGCCACCTCCGGTTCACCGAGGACTGGCTGCCGCACCAGGTCAGCACCGACCTCCTGCACCGGGCCGACCTGCCCACCACACCGGCCGGGCCCGCCACCACCCTCGACAGCCTCGGCGCCCTCGACACCCGCCGGACCGACCCGGCCGAGGCCCGCACCGCGCTCGTGCCCCGCCCGGTACCGGTAGCGACCGCGGCACCGGCACCGGCACCGGCACCGACGGCGGTCCTGGCACCCCAGCCGGGCGACACTCCCCTCCCCGGCGGCGCGCAGCCGTCGTACGACGGGCCGTCCAGCGGGCCGTCCGACGAGCAGCCCGGCCGGTCCGGGCGGCGCCGGGCCGCCGGGCGCGGGCGGACGGCGCTGACCGTGACGGCCGCCCTGCTGGCCGGTGCCGCGGCAGCCGTCCTCCTGCTCCCCCCGCTGCTCGGCGCCGACGAGGCCGACGCCGAAGCCGACGGCGGCCCGACCGACGCCGGCTCGGCCCCGGTCACGGCGCCGGCCACGACCACGGCCTCCGCGGCACCGGTCCCCGCCTCCACGCCCACCCCGGGCGCGGCCGCCGGGTACACGCCGGTGTACGCGGGCACCGAACTGACCTCCCCCGATCCCTCCTACGAGTTCGACCTCAAGGCCGGCCGGGTCGCGCCGCAGGAGAACGCCGCCTGGTACCTCGGCCGCAGCGCCACCGACTTCTTCGTCCCCGAGGACAGCGACACCTACATCGCCGCCGACGGCCCGCTCACCCCCGACGACTGCGTCAAGGGCGTCGAGAGCCGGCCGGCCGCCGCACTTCCGTTCAGCACCCTGCGCAGCGGCCGCGCCTTCTGCGTCCGGGCCCGCGCCGGCGGCGACATCGCCGTCGTACGGGTGCTGGACGCCTCCCCCGACGAAGGGCCGGTCCGGATCTCCCTCGGCCTCTACCGGCGGACCGGCTGACCCTCCGCCCCGGCGGGATCCGCGGCGGGGCCTCGGTCCGTCCGGTCGAGGAAGAGCGCCGCGAGCCGGGGCAGGTGGCGCCGGGCCGCCCGGTCGTCCTCGGGGTCCCAGCCGCGCCCGGCCGGCTCCCTCGCGCGGGTCGCGCCGGTCACGCCGGTTGCGGCGGTTGCGGCGCGCAGGGCGGCTGCCACCGCCGTACGGAGGGACTCCGACTCGCCCACGGCCCTCCGGTAGGCCTGCGCCACCAGGTGGTCCAGCGACTCGAAGCCGACCCAGCCGCCCTCGTCGTGGCTCATCCGGACCACCACGGGCAGGGCGGCCAGGGAGTCGGGGTCGGCCACGGCGCGGGTGAAGGTCTCCCGGCCGAGCAGGATCAGTCCGTCGCGGAAGTCCATGAAGCCGTCGTCCCCGCACCCGCCCTCGATCAGGTACGCGGCGTTCCACAGCGGCCGCCGGTACGCCGAGCCGGCCACCCCGTCCGCCCGCACCCGGAAGTCGGCGATCTCCGCCGGTGCCAGCCCGGCGAGTACCTCCACCAGCGCCGCGGGGAGCGGATCGTCGGGCGGGTCCCGGTCAGGGGCACGGTCGCCGGCCAGGGCGCGCGCCCGCTCGATCAGGGCCCACCAGTCATCGCTCTCCATGGCCGCCGAGCGTAGAGCGGGGCTGTGACAGGCCCCCGGAGGTCCGATGTGACAGCCAGGGGCCTCGGGGAGCTCCGGGGAGACCGCGCCACACCCGGGTCAGCGCCGGAACCTGCCGGTCAGCGCCTGCCACCAGCCGCGCCGCTGCCGCGGTACGACGGCGGGCGGCGCGGCCGGGGTCTCCGTCTGCCGGACGTGGAGCGGCGGGGGCGGCGGTGTCGACGGCGTGAGGAGGTCACCGGGCCCGGTCGGCGCCGTCCGTTCGACCGTCCGGGGCGAGAACTGCACCGGCAGCTCGACCAGGTGCCGGGACAGCCAGGCCGAGGTCCAGGTCAACTCGTCCTTGTCGATGGCGAGTTGCAGGTCCGGCAGTCGGGTCAGCAGGATGTCGATCCCGGTGTCCGCGATGGCCCGGCCGATGTCCTGGCCGGGGCACTCGTGCGGCCCCCCGCCGAAGGCCAGGTGCGAGCGGTTGCCGTGCAGCGGCTTCGACAGGTCGGGGCGGACGGCCGGGTCGACGTTGCCGGCGGCGAGGCCGAGCAGCAGCATGTCGCCCTCCTTGATCTGCTGGCCGCCGAGTTCGGTGTCGCCGGTCGCCCACCGGCCCGCGACCAGCGACATCGGCGCGGAGTCCCACAGGACCTGGTCCAGGGCATCGGGCAGCGTCATGTGGCCGCCGGACAGGTCGGCGCGGAACCGCCGGTCGGTGAGGACGAGCTTCAAGGTGTCCGCGATCAGGTTGACAGTGGTCTCGTTCGCGGCGAGCAGCACCACCCGCAGGTGTTCCAGCACCTCGTCGTCGGTGAGCCCGGCGCTGTGCTGCATCAGCCAGGACACCAGGTCGGGGCCGGGGGTGACGCGCTTGCGTTCGATGGTGCGGCGCAGGGTCGCCACCACGTAGTCGTTGCTCGCGATGGCGGTCTCGGTGCCCTTCATCAGGTCCCGGGCGGCGTCCACCAGCCGGGGCCCGTACTCGTCGGGCATCCCGACGACCTGCGTCATCACCAGCATCGGCAGGCACTCGGCGAACTGGGCCACCAGCTCGGCCCGGCCGGTCGGCCCGAACTCCTGGATCAGCTGGTCGGCGAAGCGGGTGACGTAGCGGCGGATCCCGCGCCGGTCGAAGCGGTTCAGGCTGTCGGTGACCGCCGCGCGCAGCCGCCGGTGCTCCTCGCCGTCCGCGAACACGCACAGCGGCTGCCAGGCGATCACCGGCATCAGGGGCGAGTCCGCCGTCACCAGGCCCTGCTGGAACGCCGTCCAGCGCCGCGAGTCCCGGGAGAACCGCGAGGGTGTGCGCATCGCGGTGAGGTTGGCGGTGTGGCCGAGGATCAGCCAGGCCGGCAGGTCTCCGTGGAGCAGGACCGGCGCCACCTCCCCGTGCTCGGCCCGCAGCTTCTCGTACAGGGCCGCGGGGTCGGCCTCGGCCTCCGGCCCGTACAGGCGCCGCAGCCCCTCGGCGGCGAGGCCGTGGGCGGGACAGCCGGGCGGCGGGCCGGAAGGGCCGTCGGCAGGAAAGGGGGTGGTCACGTCATCTCCGGGGTGGGCGCGGGGCGGTCGTGGTGGTCGGCACGGCCGGCCCCGGAGGCGCACGGGTCCGCCCCCGGCGCACGGCGGGGAGGCGGTGGGCCGGGCCGGGTTCCGCGTGGCCGAGGTTCAGAACACGCTCCTGATCGAACGTCAGATCATGCGCGGCGCAGTCGACTTGCCCGCCCGCACCGCAGGCACCGTCGAGGCACCCGGGCACCAGGTTTGCCCCATCCCGACCTCCCGCACCGCACTCCGCAACCGAGTTCGCCCATCAGGGGGGCGCGCGGGCCAAACCGCCACCCGGCCCGGAGCCGCTGTGCTACCCGCGCGACCGGCTCGGCCCCCCGGCCGCGGACACCGTCACCACGGCGGCAGCGCCGCGCATCCCAGGGCGCGGGCGAGCGCGTCGCTCTGCGACCGGGTGAGGTCGAGTGCCTGGAGCAGCGCGGATCCGTCCGAGGCCGCCCCGGCGGGCCGGTGGTCGCCTCCGCTCAGCGGGGAACCGCTCAGGTCGGGTCGCCACGCTGCGGGCTGCCGGTTGCCCAAGAGGTGGTCGGCCGTCCGCCCGGCGGAGTCCTCGGGTGCGCCGACGGCCGTCAGGGCGGCGCTCACCCGCGCTGCCGCATCCGGCGGCAGCTCGTCGTCGGCGAGCGCCGGAAGCAGGAGCAGCAGTCGGGCCGCGACGTCCTGGACGCCGGGCGCGGAGGGGTCGGGCGTGTCGGCGATGTGGGTGAGTTCGCGCCAGGACAGGCCGGGGCCGTACAGGTCGCCGTCGAAGCTGGACAGGGTCTCCGCCCGCGGCCAGCTCGAGTGTGTCAGCAGGTGGTCGGTGCCGGGTTCGTCGACGAAGTTCCGGTGGACGTGGACAACGCGGTGGCCGGCCCCGAACGGGACGCGGAACGCCGGCCACGCCCGCTCGTCCAGGAGCACCTCGGACAGCGCGCCGGCGTCGGCGCCGTCGTCACCGAACCACTCGGGCACCGGCCGGGCCCCGCCCGAGGTGAACCGGCACATGTCCAGGAGGTGGTTGGACCAGAACCCCGCACGTTCGAGCAGCCGCTCACCCGCGACCAGCGGCCCGTCCTCGTATCCGTCGATCAGCACGGGCCGGAGTCTCCCAGGCACCGCTGACACTGCGGTCCGGGCGCGTGTCGGCGGGGTCGCCGGGGCCGCCGGGCGGATTCGGGGGTGGGCCCGACAATCTGCGGGGTGGCCCGGCGGGTCGGGCGGCGGCCTGCGGGGGCTGTGGCAGGCTACGCCCATGGCAGGCGGAGCAGGTGGGCCGAAGGCGGCGGGAGGCGCGACCCTCGTCCTGGCGACGCTGGCCGCCGGGCAGTTCCTGATGGCCCTGGACAGTTCCGTCATGAACGTCTCGATCGCCACCGTGGCCGAGGACGTGGGCACCACGGTGAGCGGGCTGCAGGGCGCGATCACGGCGTACACGCTGGTGATGGCGATGTTCATGATCACCGGCGGCAAGGTCGGTGCTCTGATCGGCCGCAAGCGGGCGTTCACGATCGGCTGCGTGATCTACGGTGCCGGATCCGGTACCACGGCCCTCGCCCCGAACCTGCCGGTGCTGCTGGTCGGCTGGTCGCTGCTGGAGGGGATCGGCGCGGCGCTGATCCTGCCCGCGATCGTCGCGCTGGTGGCCGGGAACTTCACCGTGGAGCGCCGCCCGGCGGCGTACGGCCTGGTCACCGCCGCGGGTGCGGTCGCCGTCGCGCTCGGCCCGCTGATCGGGGGCGTGGCGACGACGTACTTCTCCTGGCGATGGGTGTTCGCCGGTGAGGTCGTCGTGGTGCTCGGCATCCTCGCGCTCGCGCGCCGGGTCTCGGACGCGCCACCGGGCCGGCGCCCGCACATCGACATCCCCGGCGCCGTGCTGTCCGCGGCCGGGATCGGGCTGTTCGTCCTCGGGGTGCTGCGCTCGAGCGAGTGGGGCTGGTTCGTACCGAAGCCGGACGCGCCCGCCTGGCTCGGGGTCTCCGCGGTGGTCTGGCTGATGCTCGGCGGCCTGCTCCTGACCTGGCTCTTCCTCCGCTGTGAGAACCGCCTCGCCGAGCGGGGCGAGGAGCCGCTGGTCGATCCGGCGCTGCTGCACAACCGTCAGCTGACCGGCGGTCTGACGATGTTCTTCTTCCAGTACCTGGTGCAGATGGGTGTCTTCTTCGTCGTCCCGCTCTACCTCTCGGTCGCGCTCGGCCTCTCCGCGCTGATGACCGGCGTGCGGATCCTGCCGTTGTCGCTCACCCTGCTGGCGGCCGCGGTCCTCATCCCGAAGCTGCTCCCCGACGTCTCGCCGCGGCGGGTGGTGCGCAGCGGGATCTCGGCGATGCTGGCCGGGGCGGTCGTGCTGCTGGCCGCGCTGGACGCGGACGCGGGGGCGGAGATCGTCACCCTTCCGCTGCTGCTGATCGGGTTCGGCATGGGGGCGCTCGCCTCCCAGCTCGGGTCGGTGACCGTGTCGGCGGTGCCGGACTCGCAGAGCGCGGAGGTCGGTGGCGTCCAGAACACCGTCACCAACCTCGGGGCCTCGATCGGTACCGCGCTGGCCGGTTCGATCATGATCGCCGTGCTGACCACGTCGTTCCTCACCACCGTGGAGCAGAGCCCGGCGATCCCGTCCGAGGTCAAGACCCGGGCGGGCACGGAGCTCTCGGCGGGCGCGCCGTTCCTGTCCGACGCCCAGCTCACGGCCGCACTCGACGAGGCGGGCGCGGACACCGCGGTGACGCAGGCGGTCCTCGACGCAAACGCCGACGCCCGGCTCGACGGCCTGCGGGCCGCGCTCGGCGTCCTCGCGCTCGCCGGGCTGACGGCACTGTTCTTCACCCAGCGCATCCCGGCGACCCAGCCCCGCTCCACCATTCCCCCGCCTCGGACCGGCAGCGCGTCCGACGATTCCTGAGCGCTCCGGGGCCGGTCGCGCCCGTCGCGGCGGAGCGGCGCCCGGTGGTGGCCTGTTCACGCGCCCGACCCGACACTGGCCCCGGCCTCGTCGGAGCGGCGCGTGGCGTGGCGCGGCAGTCCGGTCCGCCGGGTGCCGTCACCCCTCCGGTACTGGCGGGGCGTCCGGCCGGGCCGCTGCGCGCAGGAGCGCCCTGACCCGGCGCTCCACGAGGACCGGTACGAAGGTCCTGATCCTGGCCGCGCGCAGTTCCTGGTAGGCAGTGGCGACCAGGGCGGCCACGGTGGCCGGGGCCACCAAGGGGTGGGCGGCGGTGAGGCGGCCGGCGAGCCGGTCCACCGCCTCCTGGTCCGCGGTGTGCAGGCGGCCCGTGCTTCCTGGGCCGGCGCTCCCCCGGCCCGCGCTCCCCCGGCCCGCCGGGTCCGGCAGCCCGGCCGTGGACGGAGCGGAGTCGGGTGCGGGTGCCGTCGGGGGTTCGTGGGTGGTGCCCGTCCGCGTCCGGTGGCCGGCCGTGGTGGCCGGCGCGGTGAGGGTCACCACGGCGACCCGCCCTTCGGGTCCCGTCGTATCGTGGCAGGCCAGGACGAGCAGTCCGGCGTCGGCCAGGCTCCTCAGGGCGGTCTGCAGGGCGGCGGGCTCGGTCCGCAGGGCGGCGGCCGCGGCTCCGAGCGGGAAGGTGGCGCTCCGGGCGAGGTGCTGGTGCGGGTCGGCCACGAGATCGACCAGCAGCCCCGCGGCGATCTGCCCGCCCGGGACCTCCCGGGCCTGCCGGGCCCACTCCACCGCCCAGTTCTCCAGCACCAGCGACTGCACCCGGCCCACGCCCTTCGCGATCGGTTCCGACTCGGGCCCGTCCGCGGGTCTCACGGCCGCGCAGCCCCCGGTTCCCAGCATTCTGCGGCAGCCGGGCGCCCGGCGCGTGAGCGACGCGCACGCCCGTTCGCGCGCCCCAGCCACTCGGCCGTCGGCCGGTCGCGTCGGTCCGGTGAGGGGGCGCGGCAAGGCCGAGGGACCATCCGTGGTGGTCGTCCGGCCCGTCGTCGTCCGCCGGGCGCCCCCGGCCGGCCGAGGGTGCCCCGCAGGCGGGTGGCGGCCACCCGTTCCAGGTGTCCAACTCCCCTCGAAATCAAGGGCGTCGGCAACGCTTCACCCCATCGACATCCGGCCCACCGCCGGACGACACTTGACCACCCGATAGTCCCAGGGCCCTCAAAGTTGTCTGGCCATTTGGAGTCCCGGTGTCACCTCTCACCCGCCGTACCTTCCTCGGCTCCGCCGCCGCCCTCGGCGCGGCCATGGGCCTGGAGTCCCTGCCCGGCACCGCGGCCGACGCCGCGGCCGCCACCACGGGGACGATCAGCGACGTCAAGCACGTCGTGGTCCTGATGCAGGAGAACCGCAGCTTCGACCACTACTTCGGCGCGATGAAGGGCGTGCGCGGTTTCGGGGACCGCACCGCCCTCCAGATCGCGGGCGGCACCAGCGTCTTCAACCAGCCCAACGGCAGCGGCCGGCAGTACCCGTGGCAGCTCAGCAAGACCAACACCTGGTGGTGGGGCGTCAGCGGCGAGCAGCTCGCCCAGTGCGACGGTTCGCTGGACCACTCCTGGTCGACCCAGCACCAGGCGTGGAACAACGGGAAGATGGACTCCTGGATCGCGGCCAAGGGCTCGGACCGGACCATGGGCTTCATGGCGCGCGAGGACATACCGTTCCACTACGCGCTCGCCGACGCCTACACGATCTGCGACGCGTACCACTGCTCGATCCTATCGGCGACCGGGCCCAACCGCACCTACCTGTGGTCCGGCACGATCGACCCGGCCGGTACGGCGGGCGGCCCGGCCTGGGACGGCGGCGACGAGAAGGGCCTGCGCTGGCAGACCTACGCCGAGGCGCTGCAGAACGCCGGGGTGAGCTGGAAGGTGTACCAGAACGCCTCCGACAACTACGGGGACAACGCGCTCGCCTACTTCGACCAGTTCACCGGCGCCCCGGGTTCCAGCCAGCTCGCGCAGCGCGGCATGGGGTCCGTGCCGAGCACCGGGTCGACCCCGGACGACATCGCGGCCGCGATCCGGGCCGACGCCCTGGCGGGCCGGCTGCCGCAGGTCTCCTGGGTGGTGTCCAACCAGCTGTTCTCCGAGCACCCCGACGGCCCGCCGGAGAACGGCGCGCACTTCGTGAACCTGGTCGTGCAGGCGCTGGCCGCCGACCCGGCCACCTTCAACTCCACCGTGCTGTTCCTCAACTACGACGAGAACGACGGCTTCTTCGACCACGTCCCCCCGCCCGCCGCGCCGGCCGGCACCGCCGGGGAGTTCTACAACGGCACCAACATCGGCCTCGGCTTCCGGGTCCCGATGATCATCGCCTCGCCGTGGACCCGCGGCGGCTGGGTGGACTCCCGGGTGTACGACCACACCAGCGTCATCCGCTTCCTGGAGACCTGGACCGCCGCCCTGGGCACCCCGGCCGTCTGCCCCAACATCAGCGCCTGGCGCCGCCAGGTCTGCGGCGACCTCACCGGTGCCTTCGACTTCGCCAATCCGGTCTACGGCCTGCCGGCGCTGCCCGACACCAGTGCGACGATCAGCCAGGCCACCGCCAACACGATGATCAACCCCAGTCCCGGCACCAACGCGATGCCGGTCCAGGAGGCGGGCACCAAGCCCGCCCGGGCCCTGCCCTACCAGCCCAACGCCTGGGTGGACCGGATCGAGTACAACGCGAACAACCAGATCCTGCTCTGGCTGGACCTGGCCAACCAGGGTCCGCAGGCCACCGCCTGGGCCCACTACTCGGTCCACGCCAACGCGTACCGCAGCGGCGGCCCCTGGCAGTACACGGTGGCCCCGCACAACGCCGCCACCGGCACGGACGGCAGCACCAGCGACTTCTTCAACATCGGCGCCAACTACGGCAACGGCCAGTACGACCTCACCGTGCTCGGCCCCAACCGCTTCCTGCGCCGCTTCGCCGGCAACGCGACCACCGCCGGCAAGGCCGCCGAGGCGTCCACCTCCTACGCGCCCGCGCCGGACACCGGCAAGCAGGCGCTGTGGTTCAAGCTGACCAACACCGGGACCAGCGCCGTCACCTTCACCGTCACCTCGAACAACTACCGCACCGGGACCTGGACGTACCAGGTCGCGCCGGGCGCCACGGTGTCCGACTACTTCAACGCCGTCACCATCGCCCACGGCTGGTACGACTTCACCGTCACCGTCAGCAGCGACGCCGCCTGGAGCCGCCGGGCCACCGGCCACATCGAGACCGGCGCCGCCGGCGTCAGCGGCTGACCGGCCGGGCCCGGTAGCCCGCCGCACCCGCCGCCGGCCCGCCGCAGGAGTGGCGGGCGGCGGCGGGCGTGGCACGCTGGATTGCGGGGTGCGGCCCCGGCCGCACCCGCTGCCGAGCACCACGGAGGCACCGGTGAAGGACCTGAAGTTCGAACAGAAGCAGTCGCTGTCGCGTACGGAGGCGGCCGACCAGCTCTCGGCGCTCGCCGACGCGCTGCGTCGCGGGGGCAACGCCGAGCTGGAGCTCGGCCCGGGGGTGCTGAGCTTCCGGATCCCCGACGACCTGCGCGGCGAGATCGAGGTGGAGGTCGGCGACGGGGAGGTCGAGCTGGAGATCGAGTTCAAGTGGTCGACCGCCGCGGCCGACGGGGCCACGACGTAGCCGTAGCCGGCGGCAGCCGGGCGGTGGGCGGCCCGCACCGGTCGGCGCAACGCGCGGATCGGTCCCGTCGCGAGCAGCATGGAAGCGAAGCACGGAGCGGAGCTTCCCGGCCCGCGGCGGATGCGGGCCGATCATCGGGACGAGCCCTGGAGGCCCCTGACATGTCGAGGAACTCGGCGATCGCCGTACCCGGTCTGACCTGGCGCTCCCCGCGGGAACGCGCCGACGACGGCCGGGCGGCCCGTGCGCGTTCGCCCCGCTCCGGCCACGGCGACTACGACCCGGGCCGGCAGCGGACCGATCCGATCGCGATCATCGAGAAGCAGTCCGCCGTTCGGGTCCAGGAGCTGGTGCCGATCCGCTACGGGCGGATGTCGGAGTCGCCGTTCCGGTTCTACCGGGGCGCCGCCGCGATCATGGCGAGCGACCTGGCCGACACCCCGGCCTCCGGGATCCGGGCCCAGCTGTGCGGCGACGCTCACCTGCTCAACTTCCGCCTGCTGGCCTCCCCCGAGCGGCGCCTGGTCTTCGACATCAACGACTTCGACGAGACCCTGCCCGGCCCCTGGGAGTGGGACGTCAAACGGCTGGCCACCAGCATGGTCATCGCCGCCCGTGAGAACGGCTTCTCGGAGGCGGAGCGCGCGGCGATCGTCCGGACGACGGTCCGCTCCTACCGGCAGCGGATGCGCCGCTTCGCCGGGATGGGCAACCTCCCGGTCTGGTACACCCAGGCCGACGCGGAGACCCTCGAGGCCGTGGCCTCGGGCCGGCTGCACCGGCGCGGCCGCAAGGAGCTGTCGAAGGCCCTGGCCAAGGCCCGCACCCGGGACACCATGCAGGCGTTCGAGAGGCTCACCGAGGTGGTCGGCGGCAAGCGCCGGATCGCCCCGCAGCCTCCCGTGGTCACCCGCCTCACCGATCTGCTGCCCCGGGTCGAACGCCAGGTCCTGGAGGGCATGCTCCGCAACCTGATCGGCCGCTACGGCAGCACCCTCCAGTCGGACCGCCAGCACCTGCTCGGCGAGTACACCCTGGTCGACATGGCCCGCAAGGTGGTCGGCGTCGGCAGCGTCGGAACCCGGTGCTGGATCGTGCTGCTGCTCGGCCGTGACGGCGAGGATCCGCTGTTCCTCCAGGCCAAGGAGGCGGACGAGTCCGTGCTCGCCGCGCACGCCGGCGCCAGCCGGTACGCCACCCAGGGCGAGCGGGTGGTCGCCGGCCAGCGGCTGATGCAGGCCACCAGCGACATCTTCCTCGGCTGGGAGCACGTGCTCGCACCCGACGGCGTGGAGCGCGACTTCTACGTGCGTCAACTGCGGGACTGGAAGGGCATCGTCGACCCGTCGATGATGGTGCCGAGCGGACTCGAGCTGTTCGGCGAGCTGTGCGGCGCCACGCTCGCCCGTGCCCACGCCAGGTCGGGCGACCGGATCGGCATCGCCGCCTACCTGGGCGGCGGGGACGTGTTCGACCGGGCGCTGGTGAGGTTCGCCGAGAGCTACGCCGACCAGAACGAGCGGGACCACCAGGCCCTGCTCGACGCCGTGAAGTCCGGCCGGGTGACCGCCGAGGAGGCCTGAACCCGACCGCCGCGCCCGACCACCGCGCCCCCGGGCTCTCAGTTCTCCGGCGGCCCGGCCGGGCCGGGGTCGCGGCGGTCCCGGGAGGGGAGCTGTCCTCGGGCGGACCGCCAGCGCGAGCGCAGCTGCTCCAGCAGGACGTCCCACTGGTGCCGCACCTCGTCGTCGGGCGGGCGCCGCCCGTGGCGGATCCGGTCGAGTTCGACGGCCACCTCGCGGCCGAGCGCGGCCGAGCCGACGAAGACGAACATCAGGCCGAACAGGGCCGAGAGCATCGCGAAGACCGCGCCCACCGAGCCGTAGCGGGTGGCGTAGGAGCTGAAGAGGTGGGGCAGGTAGACGGTCGTGCCGACCGAGTAGGCGGCCTCCAGGACCGCCACGATGACGCCGAAGGGCAGCAGGTCGCGCCGGCCGATCCGCCGGGCGGACAGCACCCGGCCGCTCCAGCCGAGGAACACCGCGGTCAGCGGCACCTCACACAGCGAGGCGGCCAGCCCGAACGGCGTGCCACCGAGCGCGACCCAGACCCAGCCGGTGACCGTCAGGTAGCAGGCCAGGCCCAGCACCCACCGCAGGCCGTTCGGTGTGTTGCGGACGCTCAGCGGCTTCAGCTCCCAGGCCTGTTCGAACAGCCGCTGGGTGGCGCGGGTGAAGCTCAGCACCGAGAGCAGCAGGAACAGCAACCCGAGGATGTCCAGGCCGCCGTCGGTGGCGACCGAAGGCTCGAACAGCTGCCTGACCGCCGTGGCCCCGCCCCCGGTGAGGCCGTACCGGTTGATGATCCGGCTCGCCACGTCCGGCGGGCCGAAGCGGGTCAGCACGGTGGCACCGAGCACCGCGAGCGGGATCAGGGCCGTCAGCGCGCTGGAGGCCAGTGCCATCGAGCGGTCGAAGCCGGCCACCCGCTGGAACCGGTTGACCACTCGCAGCGCGAACGCCGGACGCAGCCAGAACGTGAGTGTCCTGGTGAGGCGCTCCCGCCTGATGGGCCCCGGCCCCCTTCCTCGGACTGCGGACCGTGCTGTGACAACGCGAGCGTAGCGCCACCGCCGCGCCGGATCCGGCTCCGACGCGGCCCCGCGGCCCGCGCGTCGTCCGTACGGGAGCGAGCCGCCGGGGGCGGCGGTCAGCCGGTGGGCAGCCGGAGTTCGGCGACCGCGCCGCCCGCCGGGTCGTTGCGCAGGTGCAGGGTGATGCCGAGGGCCTCGGCGTGGCCCTGCGCGATCGTCAGGCCGAGGCCGTGGCCGTGGCCGCGTTCGCGGGCGCCGGTGCGAAAGCGCCGCGGCCCCTCGCTCAGGATGTCCTCCGGATAGCCGGCGCCGTGGTCGCGGACGGTGAGGCGGGCCCCGTCGACCCGGACCTCGACCGGGGCGCGGCCGTGCCGGTGGGCGTTGGCGACCAGGTTGGAGACGATCCGGTCCAGCCTGCGGACGTCCGTGGTGACGACCGCGCCGGCGACGATCAGCAGGTCGGTCGGGGACCCGGCGGCCGCCACCATCCGGGTGACCACCGGCCCGAGCGGGACGACGGTCAGTTCGGGGCGTTCGGCGCGGGCGTCGAGCCGGGAGACCTCCAGCAGGTCCTCGGTCAGGCTGCACAGCACCCGGACCCGGCCCTGCACCAGTTCGGTGGGCCGGCCCGGCGGGAGCAGTTCGGCCGCGGTGAGCAGCCCGGTCAGGGGGGTGCGCAGCTCGTGCGCGACGTCGGCGGTGAAGCGCTGTTCGCTCGCCAGCCTGCTGCTCAGCACGGCGGACATCGAGTCGACCGCCGCGGCCAGTTCGGCGACCTCGTCGCGCGGGCGGCCGAGCGAGCCGATCCGGGCGGCCAGGTCGCCCCGGGCGATGGTGCGGGCCGTGCGGGCGGCGATCCGCAGCCGGCGGCTGATCCGGTCGGCGGCGAGGACGCCCGCCAGCACCGTCACCACCACGGCGAGGGCGGCCGACACCAGGATGGTCCGGTCGAGTTCGGCGATGGCCCGTTCGTCGTCCGCGTAGTCCACCCGGACCGACACCACCTGGACCGGTTCGGTGCCGCCGCCGATCCCGGCGGCGCCCCACATCGCGGTGCCGTCGGGTCCGGGGCCGAGCATGGTCCCCTGGCGGCCGCGTTCGGCGAGGCGGCGCAGCTCGGCCGGGAGGGCCGGGTCGTCGGGGACGGTGTTCCAGCCCACCAGCTCGCCGGTGCGGTCGTACCCGGTGAGCAGCGAGTCGAGGGCGTTCTGCGCGGACTTCCTGGCCTGTGCGGTGTGCTGGTGCACGGAGGCCTGGTGGACGAGCAGGCCGAGGGTGAGGGCGACCAGGAAAGAGACCAGGGCGACGGTGGCGGCGATCTGTCGGCGCAGGGTCATCCGGCCCGCCGCAGCTTGTAGCCGAAGCCCCGGATGGTCTCGATCCGGCCCGCCCCGATCTTGGCGCGCAGCCGCTGGACGTGGACGTCCACCACCCGGCTGTCGGCGCCCCAGGAGTAGTCCCAGACGCGTTCGAGCAGGATCTGGCGTTCCAGCACCACGCCGGGTGCGGCGGTGAACTCCAGCAGCAGCCGCAGTTCGGTCGGGGTGAGCGGGACCGGCCGCCCGTCCACCCGGACCTCCATGGCGTCGGTGTCCAGCTCCAGGCCGTCGATCACCCGGACGGCCCGCGGTGCGGCCGGGGCGGGGACGTCGGCGGGTGCCTCGGCGGCCGGCCGGGGGGCGAGGCCGGTGCGGCGCAGCACGGTACGGATCCGGGCGACCAGGACGGCGCTCTCGAAGGGTTTGGTGATGTAGTCGTCGGCCCCGGCCTCCAGGCCTGAGATGACGTCGATCGGGTCGGTGCGGGCGGACATCATCAGGATCGGGAGCAGGCTCTCCTCGCGGATCCGGCGGCAGAGCCCGACCCCGTCGAGCAGCGGGAGCATCACGTCCAGCAGCAGGATGTCCGGGGGCTGGGCGCGGAAGCGCTCGAGCCCCTCCAGGCCGTCGCCGGCCGTCTCCACCGGGAAGCCGTACCGTTCGAGGGCCATCCTGGTCGCCTCGCGGATCACTTCGTCGTCCTCGACCAGCAGGATCCGGGGGGCGGGGGCCGCCGGGGCCGCGCCGGCGGGGTGGTGGGGTGCCGGGTGGTGGGTTGCCGGGTTCACGAGGTGGGCCTCACAGGGGCGGCGGACGGCGCCGAGCGGCTCGGGACGGCGGAGACGGCGGGTTGGGGCGCTCCGCGCCGGGGGCTGCCGTCGTCCTCGGACGGGTCGGCCGTCGGCCGGGGTGCCGGGGCGGTGGGCGCGCAGAGGGTCGCGGTCGGGCCCGTGCCCTTGATCTGCCGGTCGGTCACCAGCATCCGGTTGGACCGCCAGCCGTACCTGGTGTCGGTCTGGGAGTCCGGACCGTTGGGCTCGTGCACGACGAGCTCCGTTCCGGCGGTGTCGGCGGTGAACCCGGCCAGGACGCTCTGGGCCAGCACCGGGAAGACCTGGCCGTCCCGCGCGGTGTAGACGTGCAGGTAGGCGTGGTGGGCGGCGGTCACCACGGCGGTGATCAGCTCCGGCCGGCCGTCGCCGCCGAGGTCGCGGTACTGCGCGGGCCGCAGCTCGCAGCCCTGACAGCCGGCCAGGGCGGCCCGCTCGTCCTCCGGCAGCCCCGGGTCGTGGGCGAGGACGGTGGCGGCGTCCAGGCCGCGGAGGTCGCCGGTGGCCGCGGTGACCCCCGGCAGCGCGGCCGGCGGCGGCTGGTCGGTGGGCGGTGCGGCGGCGGGTGAGGGGGTGACCGCGGCGGCCGGCCAGAGCAGTTGGGGGCTCGGGTGGACGGTGACCGGCCGGGTCACGCCGGCGTCGTGGAGCTGCCCGGCGTCGGAGCAGCCGGTCAGTGCGGCGACCGTGAGCGCCAGCAGGGCGGCGCACCGCCCCAGGGCGGTGCGGCGGGGCCAGGTCCTCACGGGGTGCGCCTTTCGGGAGCTGCGATGACGCGTCGGGCGCCGGGTCGGTGGTCCAGTCTGCAACACCCGTCGGCGGGCGCCGTCCGGGGGCCGGTGGTCAGGGGATCGGTGGTCAGGGGGCCGTGCTCAGGGGGTCGGTGGTCAGGGGGTCGGTGGTCAGGGGGTCGCCAGGTCGGCGAGGACCACGATGTTGTCGGTGTAGTGGCCGTTGCTGCCGAGGGTGCCGCCGCAGGTGATCAGCCGGAGCTGGGCGGTCTCGGTGTTCCCGTACACCAGCTCGGTGGGGAACTCGCTCTTGGCGAACTGCCGCAGCTCGCGCACCCGGTAGGAGACCGAACTGCCGTCCTGGCGGCGGATGTCGATCCGGTCACCGGGCCTCAGTTGGGGCAGCCGGCCGAAGACGGCCGGGCCCTTGTGGGTGTCGAGGTGGCCGAGCAGGACTGCGGGGCCGATCTGGCCGGGCGCGGGGCCGCCCCGGTACCAGTCGACCAGGTCGGGTCGGTCCAGTGGCGGGACCTCCACGGTCCCGTCCGCGTTGAGTCCGCCGGCCTGGACGGGGGCGTCCACCCCGATCCGGGGGATCTCCAGCCGGACGGGGGCGGGGACTGTGCCCGCGGTACCCGTGGTGGCAGTGGTGCCGGTGGTGCCGGTGGCGGGCGCCTGGGTGCCGGAGGTGGCCGGTACCTGCTGGGCGGCTCCGATCCGGACCGGCGGGTGGTCGGAGCCGCAGGCGACCACCACGACGCCGAGGGTGAGGCTGAGTGCGCCGACCGCCGCGGCCGCGCCCGGCCAGGCACGGAGGAGCCGGCCGGCGGCACCGGCCACCGGGACGGCACCACCCCGCGCGGCGACACC
>NZ_JBEZIR010000077.1:0-40589 GCF_040651175.1 Kitasatospora sp. NPDC048540 | reverse complement strand
CCTGGGCAAAACCCTGCCCGCCGACCGGACTCCGCCTACGTGATACGCGGGCTGGCACGTCCGATGGGACGGCACCGCCCGTGGCGTCGGGTCAGACGTTGACGCCGAAGTCCTGGGCGATGCCGACCAGGCCGGAGGCGTAGCCCTGGCCGACCGCGCGGAACTTCCACTCGGCGCCGTTGCGGTACAGCTCGCCGAAGATCATGGCGGTCTCGGTGGCCGCGTCCTCGGAGAGGTCGTAGCGGGCGATCTCGGCGCCGCCGTTGGCGTTCAGCACCCGGATGTAGGCGTTGCGGACCTGGCCGAAGCTCTGGCCGCGGGTGACCGCGTCGTAGATCGAGACCGGGAAGGTGATCTTGGTGACGTCGGCCGGCAGCGCGGCGAGGTTGACGTTGATCGCCTCGTCGTCGCCGGCGCCCTCGCCGGTCCGGTTGTCGCCGGTGTGGACGACGCTGTTGTCCGGGGTGCTGGTGTTGTTGAAGAAGACGAAGTGGCGGTCGGAGTAGACCTTGCCGCCCTCGTTGAGGACGATCGCGCTGGCGTCCAGGTCGAACTCGGCACCCGTGGTGGTGCGGACGTCCCAGCCGAGGCCGACGGTGACCGCGGTCAGGCCCGGGGCCTCCTTGGTCAGCGAGACGTTGCCACCCTTGGAGAGGCTCACTGGCATGCTTTTTCGGTGTCCCTTCGGTCGCTTTGCCGGGAGAACGCGGACCGGCCCGTCCATGGTTCCATCCGGGCGGCGAGTTCTGTCACGAACCATCGCGTGAACCGCCCGGCCGGGCCCCCGTACGGGTGCCCGTGGGGCGCCGCCCGGGGCAGCGCCGCACGGCCGCTCATACCCGCGGGAAGCGTCCCTGCACCGTCCAGATCGCCGGGTTGTCGGCCAGCCCGTCGTGCAGGTCGGTCAGGTCGGCGAGCACGTCCTGGAGGAAGTCCCGGGCCTCCCGCCGCAGTTCTGCGTGGCGGACGACCAGCGGCTCGGCGTCCCGGCGCCAGGTGGCGCTGATCTCCACCCAGCCGAAGCGGCGGGCGAACCTCAGCAGCTCGGTGTTCTGGGTGAAGTCCAGGTCGGCGGTCTGCACGGCGGCCGCCCGGCTGCCCTGCGGGTCGGCGTCCAGCTGCTCGACGATGTCGCACAGCGCCCAGGCGAAGTCCAGCACCGGGACCCAGCCCCAGGCCGTGGACAGCTCGTCACCGTCCAGGTCCAGGTAGACGTCGCCGCAGAACAGGTCGTACCGCAGGCTGCGCACCGACGCGTCCCGGTAGTCGGTCTGCGGAGGGTCGGGGAACCGGTTGGAGAGGGCGTAGCCGAGCTCGATCACGTACGCCATTGTCCGGCACCGGCGGGCCGCCCCCGACCGGCCGGGGCCGATTAACCGCGTGACCGGGGGCCCGGCGGCGCGGGATGATGGGCGCATGCCTGAGCCCATCCGCGTACGGGGGTCGGTGGTCGTCCCCGACGCCGAGCTCGTCTGGCGCTTCTCCCGTTCCTCCGGCCCCGGTGGCCAGCACGTCAACACCTCCGACACCCAGGTCGAGCTGCGCTACGACCTGGCGGCCAGCGCCGCGCTGCCCGAGGTCTGGAAGGCCCGCGCCCTGGAGCGGCTGGCCGGCCGGCTGGTGGACGGGCGGGTGCTGGTGGTCCGGGCCTCCGAGCACCGTTCGCAGTGGCGCAACCGGGAGGTGGCCGCGGCCCGCCTGGCGTCGCTGCTGGGGGAGGCCACCGCGCCGCCGCCGAAGGCCCGGCGGGCCACCAAGCCCAGCCGGGGGATGGTCGAGCGGCGGCTCGACAACAAGCGGCGCCGGGCCGAACTCAAGCAGGGCCGCAGCCGGCTCCGCCCGGAGTGACGTTTTCTCGCGCGGCCGTTCGGGCCGCCGCTCAGCCGATCCCGCGGTAGCCGCCGCGGAAGTACAGCAGTGGCCGCTCGGCCGGCCCGGTCACCCGCGCCTCCAGCACCCGGCCGACCACCAGGACGTGGTCGCCGGCCGCGATCCGCTGCTCGGTGCGGCACTCGACGGTGGCCAGCGCCCCGTCCACCAGCGGCGCCCCGGAGTGCGGCCCGGTCCGGTGCGGGGAGTCGGCGAACAGCAGCCGGTCGCTGAGCCGGCCCTTCATGGCGAACCGCGAGGCGAGCGCCCGCTGGTCCTCGCCGAGCAGCGACACCGCCCACACCCCGGCCCGCTCCAGCACCTCGTCCATCCGGGACTCCGTGCGCACCGAGACCAGAACCAGCGGCGGCTCCAGCGACACGGAGAGGAACGAGGTGGCGGTCATGCCCACGTCCTCGCCGTCCTCGGGGTCGTTGGCGGTCACCAGGGACACGCCGGCGGCGAGCTGGGCCAGCGCGGCCCGGAAGTCCTCGGCGGAGGCGACCGGTGCGGTGGCGGGAGTGGCTGCGGGTTGTGGGGAGGTGTGCACGTACGGCACGGTAGTCGTCCCGTCCCGCCGCCGGTATCGGGCCCTGGTCGTAGGTCCGCCGGGCCGCCCGACCGAGGCCCGGAGCACGGCCGCACCCGTCGCGGGCCGACCGCCGGACGGTCCGGAGACAGGGAATGTCCTGGTATCGGATGACTCAAAGCGCCCGAACCGGGCCATCCGCTTGTGATTTGGGTCACAGTCGCTACCTATTGCTGACCGAGCGTGCCTATCGCAGTGCTCCCTGTGATTCAGTTCTTCTGGCAATCGGACGATAACCAGTCACGAACAATCCGAAGCAGCCGGGGAGCCCCCGCATGGAAGCCGAGTCGGAGCCCTACGTCCGCCTCGCGACCCTCCGCACCTTGCACCGGGTCGTGGCGGACCTCAACGCTGCCCGGAGCCTGGCCGGCACGCTCCAGGCCGTGGTCGAGGGCGCCGTGCACGGGCTCGGATTCGACGCCGCCGCGGTCAGCCTGGTCCGCCCGGACGGCGACCTGGTGGTCGCCGCGGTCTGGGAGATCGAGGAGAGCGCCCTCGGCGGGCCCGCCGTGCTGCTCGGCCAGGTCGGCTCCCGGGAGTCCTGGGAGCGGCTGCTGGGCGTCTGCGACCACTGGGGCACCCTGCGCTTCCTGCCGCACGACCGCGGCTGGGCGGTCGCCTCCGACGTGCCGACCTGGACCGGCGACGGCCCGCTGCCGGTGTACGCCAACGACTGGCACCCCAACGACGGCCTGCTCGCCCCGATGTACAGCGCCGGCGGCGACCTGCTCGGCGTGCTGTCGGTGGACCGCCCGCGCAGCGGCAAGCGCCCGGGCGCCTGGACCCGCGAGGCGCTGGAGATGTTCTCGCTGCAGGCGTCCATCGCCATCGGGAACGCGAGACTACGCGCGGAGATGCAGCGCGCCCTGGCCAGGCTGGAGAAGGAGCAGCAGGCGCTGCGCGCCAGCGAGGAGAGCTTCCGCCAGGCCTTCGAGTACGCGCCCAGCGGGATGGCCATCACCGAACTGCACGGCGACGCGATGGGCCAGCTCACCCGGGTCAACGACGCGCTCTGCCGGCTGCTCGGCCGCCCCCGGGCCACCCTGCGCCAGCAGCGCTTCGCCGACCTGGTGCACCCCGAGGACCTGGCGCTGCTCCAGCGCACCAGCGCCGAGGGCGGCCGGGCCGAGCTGAGGCTCTCCCGCCGCGACGGCGGCTACCAGTGGGTCTGCCTGCGCAACTCGGTGGTCGCCGACGCCGCCGAGGGGCCGAGCTTCCTGCTCACCCACGTCGAGGACATCGAGGACCGCAAGAAGCACGAGCTCCAGCTCGCCCACCGGGCCAGCCACGACGCGCTCACCGGCCTGCCCAACGGCTCCGAGCTGCGGGCCCGGCTCGGCCGCCGGCTGTGCGCCGCCCCCCAGGGCCCGGGCGGCGCGGCCGCCCACGGCGCGGCGTACGGGGCGGGCTACGGCGACGGCTACGCGGGCGGGTTCACCGACGGGTTCACGGACGGTTTCGGCGGCGGCTACGGGGCGGTCGCCGCCGGGCACGGGCCCTCGGCGGGGGAGGCCGTCCACGGCGCCCCGGACCTCGCCCACGGCGCGTCCTGGGGCACGGCCTGGGAGCCGGCGTTCGACGAGCCCCCGTACAGCGCCTCCTACGGCGCGCACGGCGGCTTCGAGGGCCTGGACGCGGGCGTCCCGGCGCACGGCTACGGCCACCCCGAGGAGTCGCTGCACCGCGAGGTCGAGGCCTTCGACGGCGGGTACCTGCCGCGCACCCGGGAGCCCGCCGCCGACCACGTGCACGCCGTGGTCCCGCTCGAGCCGCCGCCCGGCGGCGAGGCCTGGGGCGCCGCCCGCCGGCCCGGCGCACCGGGCGAGAAGGGGCTCGCGGTGCTCTTCTGCGACCTGGACGGCTTCAAGTCGGTCAACGACCGGTTCGGCCACAACGCCGGCGACGCGGTGCTGATCGAGGTGGCCCGGCGGCTGCAGCAGGTGGTCCGCGAGGGCGACACGGTGGCCAGGATGGGCGGCGACGAGTTCGTCGTGCTGGCCGACGGCATCGGCCGCGAGGAGGCCAAGGACCTGGCCGGACGGCTGCGCAACGCGATCATCCCGCCGATGCGGATCGACAACCGTGCGATGCGGGTCGGGGTCAGCCTGGGCATCGGCTGGGCGGGCTGCGGGATGAGCATCGAGGAGGTGCTGCACGCGGCCGACGAGCGGATGTACGACGAGAAGCGGGCCCGGGGGAGCGCCGTCCGGGGCGCACGCGGCGAACGCTCGCACCGCCGAGCGGGCTAACCGCAGATCAGGCCGCCTTTCCCCGTTGTCCCGGGCGCCAGGTAGGGTGCCCTGGGTACGAGCGTCCACCACTTGACCGTACGGCAAGCTCCGTGCGGCCCGCCGCGATGGGGAGTTGAACCACCGTGACCACGGCCGGCAGCAACGGCACACCCGAGAGCGCGGGCGACGACGACCCGTTCGCCTACCTCTACCGTCCCGCCGAGGGCGAGACGGCCCCCAAGCCGCAGCCGCGCAGCGGGTACAGCAGGCCGATGGAGGTCGGCCGGGCCCAGTACGGCGCACCCGCGGCGCCCACGCAGCAGTACCAGTCCGCTCCGCCGACCGCCCCGACCACGCCGGTCCCCCAGCAGACCCGGTACGCCGAGCGTTCGCGCCCGCAGCCGGGCGAGGAGCGGCCGAGCGGCGGGCGCGGCAAGGCCGCGGTGATCGGCGCGATAGCGGTGATCGCCGCCATCGCGATCGGCGCGGGCATCGCCCTGTCCAACGGCGACGCGGGCAAGCCGGACGCTGCCGCGAGCACCCACGCCAGCGCACCGGCGGGGGCGCCGGCGACGGCCGGGAGTGCCGCGCCGTCCTCGTCCGGCTCGCCCAGCCCGACGGCGGACACCAACCCGGTCGCCGACGCCTCCAAGCTCCAGGGCCAGAACGCCCCGGCCGGGAACTCGGTCAAGGGCGCGATCTCCGCGGACGGCAGCTACCTCACGCTGCAGCCCGGCTCCTCGGTCACGTGGACGATCTCGGTGCCGACCGCCGGGCAGTACAAGCTCTGGTTCCACTACAACAACACCGGCGCCGAGATGCCCGCCTCCGTCACGGCCAACGGCAAGGACCACCAGGGCGGCGTCAACTTCAAGGTCTACTCCAAGGCCGTCGACCCCGAGCACTCCTGGACCTACACCAACGTGTGGCCGCAGCTGCAGGCCGGGCCGAACACCTTGACGGTGACGGTCCCGGCCGGCGGCTCGGGGACGGTGCTGCTCGACCAGGTGACCCTGACCGACATGTCCGTCAGCGGTGACTACCCGCGGCGCTGACGGTCTGCGATAGCGCGGGCCCAGGGCCCGTCGGGCGGGTCAGTGGACCACGGTTGCGAGGTGGGCGACCACCTCGGACATCGCGGTGCGGGCCGGGGCGAGGTACTTGCGCGGGTCGGTGACCCGGTCGTCCGCGGCCAGGTGGCGCCGGACGGCCGGGGTGAAGGCGAGGTTCAGCGCCGTCCCGATATTGATCTTGACCATGCCGGCGGCGACCGCGGCGGCGAGCTCGGCGTCCGGTACGCCCGAACTGCCGTGCAGCACCAGCGGCACCGGCACCGCCCCGGCGAGCCGCCGGATCAGCGGGTGGTCCAGCGCGGCGGAGCGGGTGGTCATCGCGTGCGAGCTGCCGACGGCCACCGCCAGCGCGTCCACTCCGGTGTCGGCGACGTACGCCGCGGCCTCGTCCGGGTCGGTCCGGGCGCCGGGGGCGTGCGGGCCGAGCGGCGGCTCGCCGTCCTTGCCGCCGACCCGGCCGAGTTCGGCCTCCAGGTGCAGGCCGTGCCGGTGCGCCCAGGCCGCGGCCTCGGCGGTCGCCTTGACGTTCTCCGCGTGCGGCAGCGCCGAGGCGTCGAACATCGCCGACGAGAAGCCGGCCCCGGGGGCGGCCCGCAGCAGGTCCGGGTCCTCGACGTGGTCCAGGTGCAGCGACAGCGGTACCCGGGCGGCGGCGGCCACCTCGGCGCAGGCACGGGCCAGCGGCAGCAGCCGCCCGCCGTGGAAGGCGACCGCGTTCTGACTGATCTGCAGGACGGCCGGGGTGCCGGCGCGTTCGGCGCCGGCGGCGATGGCCTCGGCGTGCTCCAGCGTGATCACGTTGAAGGCGGGCAGGCCGCGCCGCTCGGCGACGGCGGCGGCCAGCAGGTCGGCGGTACGGGCAACGGGCATGGCAGTCCCCCAGAGGGTGTGAGAAGCGGGACGCAGAACCACTGCTCACACCCCCGGTGGGACGGGGGAGTCAGGCCGTGCGGGCCTTGGTGAGCCGGTCCGCGCCGGTGATCCACTCGCCGCGGCGCATCACCGCGATGAGTTCGTACGTGGCGGAGTCGAGGACGACGAGGTCGGCGTACTTGCCGGCCTCCAGGGATCCGATCGAGTCGCTCAGCCCGAGCAGCCGGGCCGGGACGGTGGACAGGGAGCGCACGGCCTGCTCGATGCCGAGGCCGTTGACGGTGACCGAACGCCGCAGCGCGACGTCCAGGGTGAGCGTGGAGCCGGCGATCGAACCGCCCTCCACCAGCCGGGCGACGCCGTCCTGCACCCGGACCTCCAGCGGGCCGAGCGGGTAGAGCCCGTCGCCCATGCCGGCCGCGCCCATCGCGTCGGTGATCAGCGCGACCCGGTCGGCGCCGGCCGTGCCGTACGCCAGGTCCAGCACCGAGGGGTGCAGGTGGACGCCGTCGTTGATCAGCTCGACGGTGACCCGCTCGTCCTCCAGCAGGGCGACGATCGGGCCGGGCGCGCGGTGCTGGATGCCCGGCATCGCGTTGAACAGGTGGGTGGCGACGGTGGCTCCGGCGTCGATCGCCTCCAGCGTCTTCGCGTAGTCGGAGTCGGTGTGGCCGACCGCCGCGATGATGCCGAGCTCGGCCAGCATCCGGACCGACTCCAGGCCGCCCGGCAGCTCGGGGGCGAGGGTGAACATCCTGGCGTGGCCGCGCGCCGCGTCGGCGAGCTTGCGCACCAGCGCCGGATCCGGCTCCCGCAGCAGGTCGGGTCGGTGGGCGCCGCACCGGCCCGGCGAGATGAACGGGCCCTCGAAGTGGATGCCCGCCAGCACCCCGTCCTCGACCAGCTCGGAGAGGACCGCCGCCTGGTGGCACAGCTCGTCGATCTCGCCGGTCACGGTGGAGGCGACCGTGGTGGTGGTGCCGTGCTCCAGGTGCGTGCGCGCGGCCCGCAGCGCTTCCTCGGCCACCCCGGAGGCGTACGAGGCACCGCCGCCGCCGTGCACGTGCAGGTCGACGAAGCCGGGCACCACGGTGCAGCCGGTCAGGTCGAGGTCACCGGGGAGCCCCGCGCCGCCGAGCGCCGCGATGCGCGGGCCCTCGACGGTGATCCGGCCCTGGTCGACGACGCCGTCGGGCAGGACGAGTCGGGCGCCGGCCAGTGCTGTACGGTCCGCGGTTGTCACGCGGTCACCTCCATGGAGAGCAGATCCCAGGCGAGCAGGCCTGCGCCCAGGGACGCGGCGGTGTCTTTGAGCATGGCCGGAACGACCTTCGGGGGCATCTGGAAGGTCAGCCGCTCGGCGACCGCGTCGCGCAGTGGCGTGAAGAGGGTGTCACCGGACTCCGCCAGCCCGCCGCCGACGATCACCGTCGACGGGTCGAGCAGGCTCTGCGCCAGCACGATCCCGTCGGCGAGGGCCTCGACGGCGGTGCGCCAGATCCGGGCCGCCCGCTCGTCGCCGGCGTCGACGGCCAGCGCGCAGGCCGCGGCGTCCGCGGCCGGGTCGCCGCTGGCCCCGGCCCAGGCCCGGGAGACCGCGGAGGCCGAGGCCAGCGTCTCCAGGCAGCCCCGGGCGCCGCAGCCGCAGGTGGGGCCGCCGGGGCGGACCACCACGTGGCCGATCTCGCCGCCGTAGCCGTGGGCGCCCGCCTCGATCCGTCCGCCGATGCCGATGGCCCCGGCGATGCCGGTGCCGAGCGCGATGAACAGGAAGCGGTCGACGCCGCGGCCGGCGCCGATCCGGCCCTCGGCCAGCCCGCCGGAGCGGACGTCGTGGCCGAGCGCGACCGGCAGGCCGCCGAGCCGCTCGCCGAGCAGCCGCCGCATGGGCAGGTCCCGCCAGCCGAGGTTGGCGGAGAAGACCGCGATCCCGTTCTTCTCGTCGATCGTGCCCGGCACCGCGACGCCGGCCGCGAGCGGGGCGCAGCCGAAGCGGCTGCGGCCCTCGTCCGCGAGGTCGGCGGCGAAGTCGAGGATGGTGGCGACGACGGCGTCCGTGCCGTGCTCCCGCCCGGTCGGTCGGCGTGCTTCGAACAGCACGGAGCCGTCCTGGGCGAGCAGCGCGGCCTTCATGCCGGTGCCGCCTACATCGAGTGCGATGACGTGCTTCACGGGGGACAGTTTCCCTTGCCCAGGTCGAAGAGGTCTAGTCCAGTTACCCGATTGGTCTGGTCCATGGGGGGTGAGGTTTGTCGTACTTGGTGCCTGCTGGGCGGTTTGCGGATCCCGGGGCGGCCTTCCTTCCGGTGCGGGTGCCGCGGGCGGGCCGGCGGCCCGGCGCCGCGGCCGGGCTCAGGCCAGGATGACGGACCGGGTCAGGTTGCGGGGCCGGTCCGGGTCGAGACCACGCGATTCGGCGAGCGCGAGGGCCAGCTGGTGCACCCGCACCAGGTCGGCCAGCGGGTCGATGCCGCCCTCCCCGGACTCGGCGACCAGCAGCCCGCCGACCCCGGCGACCTGCTCGGCCAGCCCCTCGGGCAACGGCCCGAACCCCCACACCGCGCGCCCCGGCGCGGTGATGCTGATCGGCCCGTGCCGGTACTCCATCGCCGGGTAGGACTCGGTCCAGGCCAGCGCCGCCTCGCGCATCTTCAGCCCCGCCTCCAGGGCCAGGCCGTTGGTCCAGCCCGTGCCGAGGAAGGTGAACTGCTCACAGGCGACCAGCTCGGCCGGGATCCGCCGGGCCAGGACCCGCTCGGCGTCGTCGGCCGCGCGGGCCACCGTGCCGACCCCGGCCGGCCGGGCGTCCTCCACCTCCAGGTGGGCGCGGAGCAGGGCGAGCACGGTGGTGGCGAAGCGGGTCTGCACCACCGAGCGCTCGTCGGCGAACCCGAGGTCGACCAGCTGCCCGGCCAGCCGCGCGATCGGCTGCGAGGTGTCGCCGGTGATCGCGGTGGTCGGCGCCTTGACGCGCCCGAGCAGGTCGAGCACCTCGGTGGTGGTTCCGGAACGGCTGATCACCACCACCCGATCGTAGCGGCGCCCGTACGGGAACTCCGAGGCCGCGAAGGCGTCGGTCTCGCCGTGGCCGCCCGCCTCGCGCAGCGCCGCGTAGGACTGCGCGATGAACCAGGGGGTGCCGCAGCCGACCACGGCGACGCGCTCGCCGCGCCGCGGCAGCGCGTCACCGGTCTGCGCGGCCAGGGCGGCGGCGGTGCGCCAGTCGGCGGGCTGGGTGGCGAGTTCCTCGCCGGTCAGGGACGGATGGGGCATCGGGTGGGCTCCTCGGGTCGGCACTCCGGTCCACGGCAACAGTGGTGCGTGAAGCTGATTGATTTATAGCTTTTTCGCGCACGATTGCGCAATGGGGTGCGTTGCCCGGACCCTGCGCGAAGATCCCGCACCGATCCGCGCAGATGTGACAAGCTGTCCCCCGCTTCACGCGCGCGGCCCGCGCGCCGGGAGCGGGACGAGCGGGCGAGGAGGGGCGACACGGCGTGTCGAGGTACGAGCGTTGGAACGCACTGCTGGAGCTGCTCACCGAGCACGGCAAGCTGGAGGTCGAGGAGGCCGCCGAGGCGCTCGGCGTGTCTGCGGCGACCATCCGGCGCGACCTCGACCAGCTGGCCAGGCAGCAGATGGTCACCCGTACCCGCGGCGGGGCGGTGGCACACAACGTCTCCTACGACCTGCCGCTGCGCTACAAGTCGGCCCGGCACGCCGACGCCAAGCAGCGGATCGGCGCCGCGGTCGCCGCGCTGATCGCCCCCGGCGAGGTGGTCGGCCTCAACGGCGGCACCACCACCACCGAGGTGGCCCGCGCGCTGGCCGTCCGGCCCGAGCTCACCGAGCGGCCGGAGAACGGCCCGGGCCAGACCCTCACCGTCGTCACCAACGCGCTCAACATCGCCAACGAGCTGACCGTCCGCCCCCAGGTGAAGATCGTCGTCACCGGCGGGGTCGCCCGCCCGCAGTCGTACGAACTGATCGGCCCGCTGGCCGGCCTGGTGCTCGGCGAACTCGCCCTGGACATCGCCGTGCTGGGCGTGGACGCGATCGACGTCGAGCACGGCGCCACCGCCCACCACGAGGGCGAGGCCAGCGTGAACCGGCTGCTGGCCGAACGGGCCCGGCGGGTGGTGGTGGCCGCCGACTCCTCCAAGCTCGGACACCGCGCCTTCGCCCGGATCTGCGGGCTGGACCAGGTCGGCGCCCTGGTCACCGACGGCGGGGTCGACCCCGCGCTGGCCGCCGCCTTCACGGAGGCCGGCGTCGAGGTGATCACCGCCTGAACGGGCGCCGGCGCGCGCCGGACCGCCCGTCCGTGATGTCCGGATAAGTCGGCTTCCGGTTGCATCTGATGCAACGTCAAGAGACAACTCGGTAACTAACACCGCAAGAGGTATGGACCACCCGGGCAATGCCTGCCAGGGTGGCGCCGTTTTCCTCCTTCGAAGGCGGTAACCGACTTGCACAGCGCAGCCCTTGAAAGACCGGCCCGCACCACCGCACGACCGTTCGGCACCTTCCGCGGCTCGGCCCTCGCCGCCGCACTGGCCGGAGCGCTGCTGCTCACCGGCTGCGGCACCGTCGAGGGCGGGGGCGGCGGCCCGGTCACCCTCAAGCTGGTCGCCGCGGACTACGGCGACACCGAGGCCACCAGCACCACGCACTACTGGGACGACCTGGTGGCCCGCTTCCACGCCACCAACCCGGGCTTCAAGGTCTCGGTCGAGGTGGTCCCCTGGACCGACATCGACAAGCGGGTCGCCGACCTGATCGCCTCCGGCAAGGTCCCCGACGTCGTGCAGACCGGCGGCTACGCCGACCAGGTCGCCGCGGACCGGCTCTACCCCGCCGGCGACGTGCTGTCGATCGACACCCAGGCGAACATGATCGACGCCTTCGCCAAGGCCGGCCAGGTGCTCGGCAGCCAGTACGGCATCCCGTTCGTCGCCTCCACCCGGGTGTTCGTCTACAACCGGACGATGTTCCAGAAGGCCGGCATCGGCGGCCCGCCCGCCACCTGGGAGGAACTGCGCAAGGACGCCGAGCTGATCAAGGCCAAGATGCCCGGGACCGTCCCGTACGCGCTGCCGCTCGGGCCCGAGGAGGCCCAGGGCGAGTCGATGATCTGGACCATGAGCGGCGGCGGCACGCTGGCCGACAACGCGGGCAACTACACCGTCGACAGCCAGCCCAACCGGGACACCTTCAAGTGGCTGCGCACCAACCTGGTGGACCGTCACCTCACCTATCCGGACCCGTCGACGGTCGACCGCAAGACCGCCTTCTCCGACTTCGCCAGCGGCAAGGTGGCGATGCTCAACGGCCACCCCGGGCTGGTCGCCAAGGCGATCGAATCGAAGGTCGACTACGGCACCGCGGCCATCCCGCGCAAGGACGCCGGCGCCAAGCCGAGCACCCTGGGCGTCGCCGACTGGATGATGGCCTTCAAGGCCAACGGCCACAAGACCGAGATCAAGAAGTTCCTCAACTTCGTGTACCTGAAGGAGAACACCCTCAAGTTCGACGAGGAGTACAACCTGCTGCCGGTCACCCAGGACACCAAGGACGAGATGACCGGCAGCGGCAAGCACCAGGACCTCACCGAGTTCCTCAATGCGCTGTCGAGCGCCAACTTCTACCCGCTCGGCGACCCGTCCTGGGACAAGGTCAGCGGGATGCTGAAGGAGAGGATCGGCAGCGCGGTGAAGCCCGGCGGGGACGAGGTGCTCACCCAGCTCCAGTCCGCCGCCGCCCAGGAGGCGAGCCGGGCCCGCGCGGCGGCCGCCCACTGAGCCGCAGGCCGGACCGGGTCAGAGGTTGATGCAGTAGGCCTTGCGGAGCGTCTCGTGGACGGTCCAGGTGGTGCGGTCGCCCTCGCGCAGGACGGCCAGGTCACCCGGACCGACCTCGAGCACCGGGCCGCCCTCGAACGCGATCGTGGCCCGGCCGCTCACCACCACGAACAGCTCGTCCGCCTCGGTGTCGGTCACCACGCCCGGGGTGATCTGCCAGATCCCGCGGATCTGCCGCCCGTCGGGGGACTCCCAGAGCACCTTGCCGGAGACCTCCGGGGTGCCGGAGACGATCTGGGCCGGGTCCAGCGGGTCCGGCTCGAGGTCGGCGTCGGGGATGTGTACGGCGAAACTGTTGGTCATGGCCCCGACGCTAGCCGGGCCGGAGCCGCGCCGGGGACGGCACAGTGTGTCGGACGGGCGCGGCAGAATGACACAGCGTAGGGAGGTGGCCGGTGTGGCGGAGCTGAGTGAGCGCGATCTCGCGGTGCTGGCGCTGGAGGCGCGGGCCTGGCGGACGGCCGGGGCGAAGGAGCGGGCGGTCCGCGCGGAGCTCGGGATCTCCGGCACCCGGTACTACCAGCTGCTGAACGCGCTGCTGGACCGGCCGGAGGCGCTGGCGCACGCCCCGGTCCTGGTGAACCGCCTGCGCCGGATCCGCGACGCCCGCCGCGAGGCCCGCTGAGGCACCCGGGTGCCGCCGGACGACGGCAGGCATCGGGCGGCGGAGCCTGGGTACGGTCGAGGGCATGGGTATGCCTGAGCTGCTGACGCCACGCACGGCCGCCGGACGGGACGCGCTGGCCGCGCTGCTCGCCGCCCCCCGCGAGAGCGTGGTGGGCCTGGACTTCGACGGGACGCTGGCGCCGATCGTGGCCGACCCCGCGCGGGCGCGGGCCCACCCCGGGGTGGTGCCCGCACTGTCCGCGCTGGCCCCGCTGGTCGGCGCGGTGGTGGTGGTGACCGGCCGGCCCGCGGCCGTCGCGGTCGAGTACGGCGGCTTCGCGGACGCACCCGGCCTGGAGCACCTGACCGTGCTCGGCCACTACGGCGCCGAGCGGTGGGACGCCGCGACGAAGGAGACCACCGCGCCCGAGCCGCCCGCGGGGGTCGCGGCGGTCCGCGCCGAGCTGCCCGCGGTGCTGGCCGCGGCCAGCGCCCCTCCGGGCACCTGGACCGAGGACAAGGGCCGCGCGCTGGCCGTGCACACCCGGCGCGCCGACCGGCCCGACGAGGCACTTGAACTGCTCCGCGCGCCCCTGGCGGCGCTCGCCGCCGCGCACGGCCTGATGGTCGAGCCCGGCCGGATGGTGCTGGAGCTGCGCCCGCCCGGGGTGGACAAGGGTGCCGCCCTCACCGGCTTCCTCGCCGGACGGCCGCTGCGGACGGTGCTGTACGTCGGCGACGACCTCGGCGACCTGCCCGCGTACGAGGCCGTCGAGCGGCGCCGCGGCGAGGGCCTGCCCGGGCTGCTGGTGTGCAGTGCCACCACCGGCGGCGAGGCCCCGGTGGGCGCCCTCGCCGACCGGGCGGACCTGGTGGTCCCCGGCCCGGCCGGCGTGGTGGAGCTGCTCGCCGCCCTCGCGGACGGGCTCAGCCGAGCGCGTTGAGCTGGTCCAGGAACCACTGCTGCGGGGGCAGCGCGGTGGCCGCCGCGGCCAGCCGCTTGGTGCGGTCCGCGCGCTCCCCGGCCGGCATGGTCAGGGCCTGGTGCAGCGCCTCGGCGGTGGCGATCACGTCGTACGGGTTGACCGTGATCGAGTCCTCGGCGAGCTCGGCGAAGGCGCCCGCCTCCCGGGAGAGCACCAGCGCGCAGCCGTCGTCGGAGACCACCGGGATCTCCTTGGCGACCAGGTTCATGCCGTCCCGGATCGGGTTGACCAGGGCGACGTCGGCCAGCCGGTAGGCCGCCAGCGAGCGCGGGAAGTCGTCGTTGACGTGCAGGATCAGCGGCTGCCAGGCGGGGGTGCCGAACTCGTCGTTGATCTCGTGGGCGACCCGCTGCACCGCGGCGGTGTACTCGCGGTACTCGGGCAGGTCGTGCCGGGACGGGTAGGCGAAGGCGATGTGCACCACCCGGCCCTGCCACTCGGGACGGGTCCGCAGCAGGTGCCGGTAGGCGAGCAGGCCGCGGACGATGTTCTTGCTGAGCTCGGTGCGGTCGACCCGGACGATCGTCCGGCGCTCGCCCACCGCCTCCCGCAGGGCGGCCAGCCGGGCGTCGACGTCCGGCCGGTGGGCCCGCTCGCGCAGGAAGTCGGCGTCGGCGCCGAGGCCGTGCACCCCGAGCCGGGTGGTGCGGCCCGCGTGCGTGACGGTCAGCCGCTCGCGGTCGACCCCGGCCCCGAGCAGGTCGGCGCAGCAGTCGGCGAAGGCGAGCGCCCAGCGGCGGGTGAGGAAGCCCGCCCGGTCGGCGCCCAGGATGCCCTCCAGCACGGCCGTCCCGACGTCGTCGGGCAGCATCCGGTAGTACTCGGGCGGCGCCCAGGGGGTGTGCGAGAAGTGCCCGATCCGCAGGTCCGGGCGCAGCGCCCGGAGCAGCGCCGGGGCGAGCGAGAGGTGGTAGTCCTGCACCAGCACCGCGGCGCCCGGGGCGGCCTCGGCGGCCAGCGCCTCGGCGAAGGCGGTGTTGTACGCGGTGTAGGACTCCCACTCGCGGCGGAAGCGGTCGTCGAAGTTGGGGGAGACCGGGGTGTCGTAGAGCAGGTGGTGGACGAACCAGAGGGTGGAGTTGGCCACGCCGTTGTACGCGCGGGCGAAGGTGCCGGGATCGATGTCCAGCATCCGGACGGCCTGTCCGCCGACGTCGTGCCCGGCCAGGTCCAGCCGGCCGTCGGGGGCCTGGCGGGCGGCCGTCCGGTCCGCCTCGCCGAGCGCCGCGCAGACCCAGACCGCCGACGGGTCCTCGATCGCGGACAGGCCCGAGACCAGGCCGCCACCGCCTCTCTTCAGGGTCAGCGAACCGTCGTCCTCACTGCTGAAGGACACCGGGCCGCGGTTGGAGGCCACCAGGATGGGGGCGGCACCGGGCTGACTCGAACGTGCGGACGCGTGATCGGCCATACTGCCAAGCTTGCCGCGCGACCCCGGGTGCAAACCACTCAGCACGCGGCGAGCCGCCGCCGGCGGCCGGTCCCGGCCGTCAGCGGGGGCGGTCCCGGTACTCGGGCAGGGTCCGCACCGGGGGCCGCTCCACCGCCCCCACCGGGTGGGTGTGGGCGGTGAAGTCGCGGGTCGCCGGATCGCGGGAGAACTGGGTGAGCATCGGGTGCACCAAGCCGTCCTCGGCCTTCAGCCGGTGGGTGCGGTCCAGGCGTTCCAGTGCGGTGCGGTAGATGGTGGCGGCCATCCGGCCGAGCGCCTGGCCGTCCTGGTGGCGGTGGTGCCGGACCCCGACGTCGACCTGTGCCAGCGCGTCCAGCCCGACCGCGTCCAGGGCGTCCACCAGCAGGCCCAGCTCGACCCCGTACCCGGTCGGGAAGGGCAGCCGCTCCAGCAGCGAGCGGCGGGCCGCGTACTCCCCGCCCAGCGGCTGGACGAAGCCGGCCAGCTGCGGCCAGTGCAGGTTGAGCAGCGGACGGGCGACCAGCTCGGTGACCCGGCCGCCGCCGGCCGGCACGACGGCGCCCGCGGTCTCCAGCGGGCGGTCGTACATCGCCTTGACCAGCTGGATCCCCGGGTCGGTGAGCAGCGGGCCGATGATCCCGGTGACGAAGGCGGGGTCGAACTCGCGCAGGTCGGCGTCGATGAAGCAGACGATCTCGCCGCGGGTGACCAGCAGCGAGCGCCACAGCACCTCGCCCTTGCCGGGCTCGGCGGGCAGCCGCGGCAGGATGTCGTCCCGGTGCACCACCCGCGCCCCGGCGGCGGCGGCCCGCTCGGCGGTGCGGTCCACCGAGCCGGAGTCCACCACCACCAGCTCGTCCACCAGCGGCAGCCGCTCCATCAGCTCGGTGCGGATCGTGCTGACGATCTCGCCGACGGTCGGCTCCTCGTCCAGGGCCGGCAGCACCACGCTGACGGTGCCCGCCGGGCCCGCCGCGCGCTTGGCGGCGACCAGCGTCCCCACCGGTCGGTCGGCCGCCCGCCAACTGCGGCGGCGCAGCCAGGACGCCACCTGGGGCTGAACGTCGGGCCGGGGCTGGTCGGGCAAGGTCTCGCTCCTCGGAATGGGCGGCGCCGTCTCGGGGACCGGACGGCATGAGGTGGTACCGGGGCCTTCGGATACAGTCTTGGTAATGCGATCCGACCCTCGCACGTCGGGGTGGGTCGCTGTGCACGACCACAAACGCGCTGCCGGTTGCAACACCGCGCGCCACATTGCTCATCCAGAGGGACTGAGGGAACGGCCCGTTGAAGTCCCGGCAACCTTCCCGTCCGGCCAACTGACCGTCAGGTCGAGGCTCCGGGCGGGACAGGTGCCAATTCCGGCCCGTGGCGCGCCCGCACCACGGGGAAGATGAGGAGAGAGGCCTCCGCCACCATGGCTACCGCTATCCCCGTTGCCGCCCCCGCAGTCGACCTCGGCCCCGCCGCCGCGCTGTCCTGTCGGGAGTGCGGCGCCCGCACCCCGCTCGGCCCGCATTTCGCTTGCGCCGAGTGCTTCGGCCCGCTGGAGATCGCCTACGACTTCGGCTCGTACGAGGCCGAGGAGCTGCGCAGGCGGATCGAGTCCGGCCCGGCCTCGATCTGGCGCTACGCCCCGCTGCTGCCGGTGCCCGCCGACGTCGCGTCCAAGCCGAACCTGAACCCGGGCTGGACGCCGCTGGTGAAGGCCGACAACCTGGGCCGCGAACTCGGCTTCACCGCCCAGCTGCACGTCAAGGACGACTCCGGCAACCCCACCCACTCCTTCAAGGACCGGGTGGTCGCCTGCGCCATCGAGGCGGCGCGCGCCTTCGACTTCACCACCCTGTCCTGCTCCTCGACCGGCAACCTGGCCGGCGCGGTGGGCGCGGCGGCGGCCCGGGCCGGTTTCAAGTCCTGCGTCTTCATCCCGCACGACCTGGAGCAGGGCAAGGTCGTGATGGCCGGGGTGTACGGCGGCGAACTGGTCGGCATCCAGGGCAACTACGACGACGTGAACCGCTTCTGCTCCGAGCTGATCGGCGACCCGGCCGGCGAGGGCTGGGGCTTCGTCAACGTCAACCTCCGCCCCTACTACGGCGAGGGCTCCAAGACCCTGGCGTACGAGATCTGCGAGCAGCTCGGCTGGCGGCTGCCGGAGCAGATCGTCATCCCGATCGCGTCCGGCTCCCAGCTCACGAAGATCGACAAGGGGCTGCAGGAGCTGATCGGGCTCGGCCTGGTCGAGGACCGCCCCTACAAGATCTTCGGCGCCCAGGCCGAGGGCTGCTCCCCGGTCTCGGCCGCGTACAAGGCCGGCCACGACGTGATCCGCCCGGTCAAGCCGGACACCATCGCCAAGTCGCTGGCGATCGGCAACCCGGCCGACGGCCCGTACGTGCTGGACATCGCCCGCCGCACCGGCGGCGCCGTCGAGGACGTCACCGACGCCGAGGTGGTCGAGGCGATCAAGCTGCTGGCCCGCACCGAGGGCATCTTCGCCGAGACCGCGGGCGGGGTGACCATCGGCGTGCTGAAGAAGCTGGTGGAGACCGGGCAGCTGGACCCGGCCAAGGAGACCGTCGCGATCAACACCGGCGACGGCCTGAAGACCCTGGACGCGGTCGCCGACGCCGGCCTGACCGCCACCATCCGGCCGACCCTGGAGTCGTTCCGCGCCGCCGGTCTCGCCTCCGCCTGAGCCCTCCCCCCACCCCGCAGCAAGGAGTAGCCGCCCATGAGCGCCACCGTCCGCATCCCCACCATCCTGCGCACCTACACCGACGGCCGGGCCGAGGTCACCGCCGAGGGCGCCACCCTGGCCGAGGTGGTCAAGGACCTGGAGCGCAACCACCCGGGCATCTCCGCCCGGATCCTGGACGACGCCGGCCAGCTGCGGCGCTTCGTCAACGTCTACGTCAACGACGACGACGTGCGTTTCGACGGCGGCCTGGACGCGGTGGTCAAGGACGGCGCGGCCGTCTCGATCATCCCCGCCGTGGCCGGCGGCTGCTGACCCCGTCCGCACCACGGCGGCCGCGGCCGCGAATACCCGCACGCAGCAGCCCCGGGCCGCTGCCGGGAACGGAATCCCCGAATTCCGCCCCGGCGGCGGCCCGCGGCCATTGCGGCGGACATTTCCGCATGTGGCTGGGTATAGAGTGCGGGGCACCGGGGTGTTCGAGGCCGATTCGAGGGGGCCTGTACCCGCCCGCCGGTCGGATACGCAGCGCCTGTCCGCTCGTTGAGACCCGCCGCATCGAACGTGAGGCCGATCTGTCAGGCCGCCGTCATAATTATTTCGGCAATTTGCGGCATTGGTCCGCGATGTCCGGCGTCAATTGCTCGCAAGTGCCGCTTTCATCCCGTCATATCCCCTGCAGTCCGTAGCTTCTGCCCAAAAGTTGGGCCTGTTGCAGAGGGCGCATGTCCGGATACATTCAGCCGCGGTCGACGCATTCACCCGCGTTCCGGTCGCCCTCCGCGGGCCTCCGGGTGGTGGTCTGCGGCGTGCACGGCTGCGCCCAGGGGGGGTTCCCCGGGCCGGCCTTCCAGACCTCTGGACCCGCACCGTGCGGGTCCGTGAAGGGCCAGCACAGCACAAGGGGAGTTCGGAATGGCTCAGGGCACCGTCAAGTGGTTCAACGCCGAGAAGGGCTACGGCTTCATCGCGGTCGACGGTGGTGCGGACGTCTTCGTCCACTACAGCGCGATCCAGATGGACGGCTACCGCACCCTCGAGGAGGGCCAGCGGGTCGAGTTCGAGATCTCCCAGGGGCAGAAGGGTCCGCAGGCGGACATGGTCCGCGCGCTGGTTGCGTGACCTCTTCGACCTGCGGAACCTCGGCTCGGTCAACGAGCTGGCGGCCACAGATCAACGGCAGCAGGCCCGTACGGCACCCCCGTGCGGGCCTGCCGCCATGTCGGGACACCCCGCGAACGGGCTTGCACTCGCCACCCGAGAGTGCTAATCATTGGCGTTAGCACTCACAGCATGAGAGTGACAACGGATCGGGTCGGTGAGGCCTCCCGGGAGCGGTAGGGGACAGGACCCCCGCTCGCAGGGCCGTCCGTCGCGGGCACCCTTCGGTCCGGTGCAGTCGATCGCGTCCCGGAGGACCACTTCACATGGCAAAGATCATCGCGTTTGACGAGGAAGCTCGCCGCGGCCTTGAGCGCGGGATGAACCAGCTTGCCGACGCCGTCAAGGTGACGCTTGGCCCCAAGGGCCGCAACGTCGTCCTTGAGAAGAAGTGGGGCGCCCCCACGATCACCAACGACGGTGTCTCCATCGCCAAGGAGATCGAGCTCGAGGACCCCTACGAGAAGATCGGCGCGGAGCTCGTCAAGGAGGTCGCCAAGAAGACCGACGACGTCGCCGGTGACGGCACCACCACCGCCACCGTGCTCGCCCAGGCCCTGGTCAAGGAAGGCCTGCGCAACGTCGCCGCCGGCGCCAACCCGATGGCCCTGAAGCGCGGCATCGAGAAGGCCGTCGCGGCCGTCTCCGACCAGCTGCTCGCGCAGGCCAAGGACGTGGAGACCAAGGAGCAGATCGCCTCCACCGCCTCCATCTCCGCCGCCGACACCCAGATCGGCGAGCTCATCGCCGAGGCGATGGACAAGGTCGGCAAGGAAGGCGTCATCACCGTCGAGGAGAGCAACACCTTCGGTCTGGAGCTCGAGCTCACCGAGGGCATGCGCTTCGACAAGGGCTACATCTCCGCCTACTTCGCCACCGACCTGGAGCGGATGGAGGCGTCCTTCGAGGACCCGTACATCCTGATCGCCAACTCCAAGATCTCCTCGGTCAAGGACCTGCTCCCGCTGCTGGAGAAGGTCATGCAGAGCGGCAAGCCGCTCGTCATCATCGCCGAGGACGTCGAGGGCGAGGCCCTGTCGACCCTGGTCGTGAACAAGATCCGTGGCACCTTCAAGTCGGTCGCCGTCAAGGCCCCGGGCTTCGGTGACCGCCGCAAGGCCATGCTCGGCGACATCGCCATCCTCACCGGTGGCACCGTCATCTCCGAGGAGGTCGGCCTCAAGCTGGAGAACGCCGGCGTCGACCTGCTGGGCACCGCCCGCAAGGTGGTCATCACCAAGGACGAGACCACCATCGTCGACGGTGGCGGCGACAGCGACCAGGTCGCCGGCCGCGTGAACCAGATCCGTGCCGAGATCGAGAACAGCGACTCGGACTACGACCGCGAGAAGCTCCAGGAGCGCCTCGCCAAGCTGGCCGGCGGCGTGGCCGTCATCAAGGCCGGCGCGGCCACCGAGGTGGAGCTCAAGGAGCGCAAGCACCGCATCGAGGACGCCGTCCGCAACGCGAAGGCCGCCGTCGAGGAGGGCATCGTCGCCGGTGGTGGCGTCGCGCTGCTGCAGGCCGGTGTCGCGTTCGACAAGCTGGAGCTGGAGGGCGACGAGGCCACCGGTGCCAACATCGTCAAGGTCGCGCTGGAGGCCCCGATCAAGCAGATCGCGACCAACGCCGGCCTCGAGGGCGGTGTCGTGGTGGAGAAGGTGCGCAACCTCCCCGCCGGCCACGGCCTGAACGCCGCCACCAACGAGTACGTCGACCTGATCGCCGCGGGCATCATCGACCCGGCCAAGGTCACCCGCTCCGCGCTGCAGAACGCCGCCTCCATCGCGGCGCTCTTCCTCACCACCGAGGCCGTCATCGCCGACAAGCCCGAGAAGGCCGGCGCGCCGGCCGGCGGCGGCATGCCGGGCGGTGACATGGACTTCTGATCCTCCTTCTAGGATCGGCGAGTTCGGATCGTCCGCGAGGGCGGTCTCCCCACACCAGGGAGACCGCCCTCGCGGCGTTCGCGGCCCAGCGGGATTTGGGACAATGGGCGGATGGCCAGCCCTGAGATCGAAGCCGCACTGCACAGCGCCCGGGCGCTGATCCTCGCCGACCTGACCGCCCGGGACGTGGCGGACGCCGCCGTGGTCTCGCTGGTCGAGGACGCCGTGACGCACCGCCGGTGGTGGCTGGAGCAGTGGCCGGACGGCACCGCGTACGTGCTCGGGCTGGTCGCCCAGGACGTCCAGGACGCGCTGCTGGAGGCGTACGGCCGCTGGCCGCTGTGCGAGGAGTGCGCCGCCGACGGCGACCCGCACGCGCTGGGCGTGGAGCCCGAGCTCGGCCCGGACCCGCACTGGGTGTGCGGCAAGGAGGGCCGGGTCGTCGCGCCGGTCGGCAAGCTCTCGTGATCCTGATCGACCCGCCCGCCTGGCCCGGCCACGGCCGGCTCTGGTCGCACCTGGTCAGCGATGTCTCGTACGACGAGTTGCACGCGTTCGCGGCCGAACTGGGCGTTCCCGCGAGGGGCTTCGACCGCGACCACTACGACCTCCCCGGCGACCGGTACGACCGGGCCGTCGCGCAGGGGGCCCGGCCGGTCTCCAGCAGGGAACTGGTCGCCCGGCTGACCGCCGCCGGGCTGCGGCGGCGCAGGGCTACCCTTCGAGCGAGCTGAGCTCGGCCGCCAGGTTGGCCCGGGCCGCCGCGTCGAAGCGGGCCCGGGCCGCCTCGGTGCGGTAGAGCGCGGGCAGGCCGAGCAGCTGGCGCAGGACCGCCGCGCGGCCGGCCCGGAAGGCGTCCTCGGGGACGAAGCCGTACTCCGCGCGGACGGCCGCCGCGTAGGCCGCGTACTGCTCGGGGGAGCCGCCGAGGACGGCCAGGTCCGCGTCGCAGAGCACCTCGCCGTTGCGGTCCCCGGGCGCGGGGTCGTGGGTGACGGTGAGCCGGACCAGCCGGGCCACCTCCGCCACCAGCGGCTCGGCCAGCCCCGCCTCACGCAGCGCGCGGACGGCCAGGGCCGCGCTGCGCTCCTCGTTCTCGGAGCGGTCCGGCCGGTAGACGGCGTCGTGGAACCAGGCGGCCAGCCGGACCGCGTCCGGGTCCTCGGCCTGCCCGGCCAGGGTGTCGGTGTGGCCGAGCACCGCCCGCAGGTGGTCGGTGGTGTGGTACCGGCGCTGCGGTTCGGCCCAGCGCCGCAGCAGGTCCTCGCCGTACGGCTGCGGGTCGGCGCTCGCGCCGCAGCGCCGCAGCAGGTCGTTCCAGTGGTCCAGCAGCAGGGCGGTCATGGGGTCATTGTGGCCCCGGCACGGCGACGGGCCGTCAGGGAGGGTACGGATTTTCGGTTTCGCCTGACGGCATATACCGATGACCGGTATATCTAGGTGACATGACAGAACGTTCGATGCAGGAGCCCACGCTGCTCCTGCTCACCGCCCTCGCCGACGCCCCGCGCCACGGCTACGCCCTGATCCAGGAGATCGCCGCGATCTCCGGCGGCCGGGTCCGGATGCGGGCCGGCACCCTGTACGGCGCGCTCGACCGGCTGCTCGGACAGGGCCTGATCCGCGTCGAGAGCGAGGAGGTGGTGGACGGCCGGGCCCGCCGCACCTACGCGCTCAGCGACAGCGGCCGGGCCGTGCTGGCCGCCGAGGCCGAACGGCTGCGCGCCGTCGCCGCCGAGGCCGAGCGCCGGCTCGCCGCACCCGCCCGCCCCCGACTGAACGGAGCCTTCGCATGAGCGGCCGGATGATCGACGCGGTCCTGAGGCTCTACCCGGTCGGCTACCGGACCGACCGCGGCGCCGAACTCGCCGACGTCTACGACTCGTTGGCCGCCGACACCGGCCGCCTCGCGCGCGCCCGCGAGCTGGCCGGCCTGGCCGGCCACGGCCTGCGGCTGCGGGCCGGGCTCACCTCCCGCGGGCTGCCCGGCCAGGTGCTCGCGGCGGCGGTGCCGTTCGTCGTGGGGGCCGGGTTCGGCCGGCAGGCCGGTTCGGCGTGGCAGGTGTCGCCGTTCGACTTCGCCTGGCACGGGCCGCTGCGCTTCTGGGGGGTCGGCCTCGCCGCCGCCTGGGCCCTCGCACTGGCGGCCGGGCTCTCCGGCCGCTGGACGGCGGCCCGCTGGACCGCGGCCGCGGCGACCGTCGGCGGGATCGCGCTGCTGGTCGGCTGGAGCATCCAGAGCCCGCCGTACCAGCACCTGCCGCTGTCGTACTACCTCGGCCAGGCCGTACGGGCCGGCCTCGGCCCGCTCGCCTGGCTGGTGCTGCTGCTGTCGGCGCCCGCGGACCTGCTCGGCGGGCGGGCCCGCCGGACCGCGTGGAGCGCCCTCGCCGGCGTCGCGGTGGCGCTGCTGCTCACGGCCGGCAAGGAGGTCGTCCACACCCCGCTGCTGTGGGACCCGAGCTGGCACCCGTACCGGCTCGCCCTGGTGGCGCTGCCGCTGCTGGGCCTGGCCCGCGGCCGGATCCGGCTCGCCGCGGCGGCCGTCGGCGCGCTGCCGCTGCTGTTCGACGACGACCTCTGGTACTGGATCGACTTCGAGCTCGGCGGCGCCCGGCGGGCGGCGGGCTTCCTGGCGTTCGCGGTGCTGGCCGTACTGGCGGCCCGGTGGCTGCGGCGACGCGGTGACGCCGAGCCGGACCGCCCGCCGACGGCCGGCTGAGCGCGGACCCGCAGGGGGCTCGCCGCGGCGGCGGACGGTGTGGCAAGGTAGCGACATGTCTAGACCAGTCTTCGAAGTCATCGCGCTGACCGCGCAGGATGCCCAGGCCGCCGCAGCCGGCGGCGCCGACCGCCTCGAACTGGTCACCGACATGGCCGCCGACGGGCTCACCCCCTCGGTGGCCGCCTTCGCCGAGATCCGCGCCGCCGTCGACCTCCCGCTGCGGGTCATGCTGCGCCTGCGCGACGGCTTCACCCCCGGGGACCTCGACGGGCTGCTCACCCGCGCCGCCGCCCTGCGCGCCGAAGGCGCCGAGGAGTTCGTACTCGGCTTCCTCGCCGCCGACGGCACCCTGGACCTGCCCGCCACCCTGGCCGTCGCCGGAGCCGTGGCCGGCTGCCGGTGGACCTTCCACCGGGCCATCGACCACAGCACCGACCGGGCCGCCCTGCGCGCCGCCCTTGACGGCCTGCCCAGCCTCGACACCTACCTCACCTCCGGCGCCGCCGCCGGCGTCGACCACGGTCAGAGCGTCCTGGAAGGCGAACTGGCCAAGGCCGGCGACCCCGGCTACCGGCAGCAGATCCTGGTCGGCGGCGGCCTGCGGGCCGAGCACCTCCCGGCCCTGCGCGCCGCCGGCTTCGACGCCTTCCACATCGGCGGGGCCGTCCGCCCGGACGGCTGGCGCGGCCCCGTCGACGCGGCCGCCGTCGCCCGGTGGCGGACCCTGCTGGACGCCTGAGCCGCCCCGGGCCGGGCCCGCCCGCCGCTCAGCGCAACTGCTCGGGCAGCGGCTCACCGTGCAGCACGGTCAACCCGGACACCGCCCGGGTCAGCGCCACGTACAGCCGGCGCAGCCCGGTCCGCTCGTCCGGCTCCCCGGCCACCACCGCGGCCGGCTCGTCCAGCACCACGTAGTCGTACTCCAGACCCTTGGCCAGCGAGGCCGGCACCAGCGTGAGCCGGGCCTGCGCCGTGGTCTCGGCACCCGGCTCCAGGAACGGCAGCCCCGCCCCGGCCAGCGCCTCGGCGAACAGCGGGATCCGGGCGTCGGCCGCGATCAGACCGACCGAGCCCTCGAACGCCAGCGCCGCCCGGCAGGCCGCCACCACCTCCCCGACCAGCCCGTCCGGAACGTGGCGGACCGCCAGCGAGCCCGGCAGCTCGCGGACCGAGCCGGCCGGCGCGAGCCCCGGGGCGATCGTGGGCAGCAGCCGCGAGGCGTACACGATCACCTCCTCCGGCACCCGGAAGCCCTGGGTCAGCTCCTCCACGTGCGCGCCCGCCTTGCCCAGGTGGTGCAGCGCCTCCGGCCAACTGCCGGTCGCCCACGGGGTGGTGCCCTGCGCCAGGTCGCCGAGGACGGTCGCCGAACCGGTCGAACAGCGCCGCCCCACGGCCCGGTACTGCATCGGCGAGAGGTCCTGCGCCTCGTCCAGCACCACGTGCCCCAGCGACGGGGTGCGCCGCACCAGATCCGCGGCCTCGTCGACCAGCACGGCGTCCGCCGCCGACCAGCGGGCCGACTTCACCGAGCGGGGCGCCTTCGGCCAGCGCACCGCCAGCTGCTCCTCGGGCGTGAGGATCCCGTCCGCGCACGCGGCCAGGAAGTCGGCGTCGCCGAGCAGCCGGTGCACCAGCTTGACCGGGTCCACGGCCGGCCAGCAGGCCCGGACCACCGCCTTGACCGCCGGGTTGCGGGCGACCGCGTCCTGCACCCGGTCGTCGGGGGCCTCGCCGCCCTGCTCCATCTTCACCAGCACGGCGTGCGCGATGCGCTGCGGCAGGGCCTCCCCGGCCGCCCCGTAGCGGATCTCACGCCCCTTCAACTCCTCGATGATCTCGGTGAGTTCGTACGCCGGGACGCGCCAGCGGCGGGAGCCGCGGACCACCACGCATGGCTCGGTCGGCAGACTGATCCCGGACCGCACGGCCCGCCGCAGCACCTCGGCCATCCGGGCGTCGCCCTTGATTGTCGCCGCCTCGGCGCCGTCCTCGCCGCGCACCTCGACCTGGGAGACCAGCTCCTGCACGGTCGCTTGGGCGACGTCCACCTCGCCGAGCGCGGGCAGCACCTGCTCGATGTAGTGCAGGAACGAGCGGTTCGGGCCGACCACCAGGGTGCCGGTACGGGCGAGGCGCTCCCGGTGCGCGTACAGCAGATAGGCGACCCGGTGCAGGCCGACGGCGGTCTTCCCGGTGCCGGGGGCGCCCTGGACGCAGACGGTGCCGGTCACGTCGGCCCGCACGATCTCGTCCTGCTCGGGCTGGATGGTGGCCACGATGTCGCGCATCGGCCCGACGCGGGGCTTCTCGATCTCGGCCGCCAGCAGCGCCGAGCGGGTGTCGGTCTCCGCCGGGTCGGTCAGGTGCTCGTCCTCGTACGCGGTCAGCTCGCCGCCGGTGTAGCCGAACCGGCGGCGCCGCTCGACGTCCATCGGCTCCTTGCGGCTGGCCCGGTAGAACGGCTGGGAGACCGGTGCCCGCCAGTCGATCACCATCGGGTCGCCGCCGGCGTCGTGGACGTGCCGGCGGCCGATGTAGAACCGCTCCCCGGAGGCGCCCTCGGCGTCCTCGCCGCCGACCGCGTGCAGGTAGTCCAGCCGGCCGAAGAACAGCGGGGTGTGCGCCAGATCGGCCAGCGCGGCGATCCGCAGCTCGATCTGGTTGCGCAGGACGGCGGCGGACACCCAGGTGCCGGTCACGTCCCGCAGGTCCAGCGACTCGACGTCCTCGCGCATCACGCGAAGCGCCGCCCGCGAAGCGGCCAGGTGGTCCCGCTCGCGGCGCAGCGGATCGTCGGTGGGGGTGGCAGATGGCACAGCGAACCTTCCCGGCTGCCCGGCCGCTCGGAAGGGGTGGGGCGGGGCAGCGGACTCGTCGTAGCTCACGGTGAAAGGGGTACCGCCGGTTGCCGACCGGTCGGGACCTCCCACGGCTGCCGACGACACGGGCACCACGGTTCGGGAGGGGACAGACCGGAGATCATAGACCCGCCCGTGGGACGGCGCGAATCCTTATCCGAGGCGTCCACGGCCCGGTCCACGGCGTCCACGGCCCGCCGGGCGCCGCCGTCGGCCGGTCCGCACCCCGAGGGGCACCCCTGAGGGGCCCGGGGACCCCCGTACGCCGGAAGGACGATCCGGACCCCGCCGACTACGGCCTTTGGACCGATGCCGTCCGCCCCGTCGGAAACCTATTGTGGAAGACATGAGCACCGCCCACATCACGGCGCCCCGGGCCGCGGCCTCGGCCCCCCGGGTGCGCAACCCCCACCCCTCCGTCCCCACCCAGCGGACCGCCGCCGGAGCCACCTCGGCGACCGGCCCGCGCCGCCGCAACCCGGTCTCCACGGCGGTCCGCAACGTCGGCATCGCGCTCGACACCGCCGCCCGGGTGGTCTTCCTCGGCCGCGACGGCGTCGGACTCTGACCCCCGCGGGGGCCGGACCCACGACCCCCGCGGCGCCGGCGGCTACACGTCGTCGGCGTCGATGATCCGGTACGCGTAGCCCTGCTCGGCCAGGAAGCGCTGCCGGTGCGCCGCGAAGTCCTGGTCGACCGTGTCGCGGGCGACCACCGAGTAGAAGTGCGCCGAGTGCCCGTCCGCCTTGGGCCGCAGCACCCGCCCGAGGCGCTGGGCCTCCTCCTGGCGCGAACCGAAGGTCCCGGAGACCTGGATGGCGACCGTCGCCTCCGGCAGGTCGATCGAGAAGTTCGCGACCTTGGAGACCACCAGCACGCTGATCTCCTTGGTCCGGAACGCCTCGAACAGCTTCTCGCGTTGGGCGTTGCTGGTCTCGCCCTTGATCACGGGGGCGTTCAGGGTCTCCCCGAGCTCGTCCAGCTGGTCGATGTACTGGCCGATCACCAGGGTCTGGTCACCGGCGTGCTTGCGGACCAGCGACTCCACCACCCGGCGCTTGGTGGCGGTGGTCGAGCAGTACCGGTACTTCTCCTCCGGCTCGGCGGTCGCGTAGGTCAGCCGCTCCGAGTCGGACAGCGTGACCCGCACCTCGCAGCAGTCGGCCGGCGCGATGTAGCCCTGCGCCTCGATCTCCTTCCAGGGCGCGTCGAAGCGCTTCGGGCCGATCAGCGAGAACACGTCGCCCTCCCGGCCGTCCTCGCGCACCAGGGTGGCGGTCAGCCCGAGCCGGCGCCGGGCCTGCAGGTCGGCGGTGAACTTGAAGACCGGTGCGGGCAGCAGGTGCACCTCGTCGTAGACCACCAGACCCCAGTTGCGGGCGTCGAACAGCTCCAGGTGCGCGTACACGCCCTTCCGCTTGGTCGTCATCACCTGGTACGTGGCGATGGTGACCGGACGGATCTCCTTCCTGGTCCCGCTGTACTCGCCGATCTCGTCCTCGGTCAGCGAGGTCCGCTTGACCAGCTCGTGCTTCCACTGCCGGGCCGAGACGGTGTTGGTCACCAGGATCAGCGTCGTCGACTTGGCCTCGGCCATCGCCGCCGCGCCCACCAGCGTCTTGCCCGCGCCGCAGGGCAGCACCACCACGCCGCTGCCGCCGTGCCAGAACCCCTCGACGGCCTGCTGCTGGTACGGACGCAGGTGCCAGCCGTCCTGCTCCAGCTCGATCGGGTGCGCCTCGCCGTCCACGTACCCGGCGTGGTCCTCGGCCGGCCAGCCGAGCTTCAGCAGCACCTGCTTGATCTGGCCGCGCTCGGAGGGGTGCACCACGACCGTGTCCGGGTCGACCCGGGCCCCGACCAGCGGGACGATCTTCTTGGAGCGCAGCACCTCCTCCAGCACCGGCCGGTCGGTGGTGGACAGCACCAGCCCGTGCACGGGGTGCTTCTGCAGCTGCAGCCGGCCGTAGCGGGCCATGGTGTCGGCCACGTCGACCAGCAGCGCGTGCGGCACCGGGTAGCGGGAGTACTTCACCAGGGCGTCCACCACCTGCTCGGCGTCGTGCCCGGCGGCGCGAGCGTTCCACAGCCCCAGCGGGGTCACCCGGTAGGTGTGGATGTGCTCAGGGGCCCGCTCCAGCTCGGCGAACGGCGCGATGGCACGGCGGCAGTCGGCGGCCCGGGGGTGGTCGATCTCCAACAGCAGCGTCTTGTCGCTCTGGACGATGAGCGGTCCGTCGTTCACGCCTGTGCCCTTTCGATGAGGCCAAACATCCAGTGTGCCGTACGGCGGCAGGGGGCAGGGGCGGGACGGCGGCTGCCCCCCGCGCGGGTGGTGGTGGGTGACCGGACGCGGGCGGGCTCGTTGGGCAGGCCATGAACACGCGCAACCGCTTCCTGGCCGGCCTCGCCCTCACGGGTGCCGCCGTCGCCACCGCCGTCGGTGCGACCCCCGCGCAGGCCGCCCCGACCCCCGGCCTGGACCAGGTGGCCGACATCGGCCAGCCCGGCGGACTGTTCGGCACCGCGGCCTTCACCGTGACCGGGCTGCTGACCGGGGTCGAGCCCAAGGTGCCCGACCCGCAGTCGATCGTCGACCAGGCGAAGAAGCAGAAGCAGGAGCAGGACGCCCAGAAGGCCCAGCAGCAGCACTGAGGCCGCCGCAGCAGCACCGAGGCCGCCGGGCCGCGGGCGCCTCCGCTCAGTCCGTGAGCCAGACGTACGCCGCGAAGCGGCCGGTGGTCTGCTCGCGGCGGTGCGAGAAGAAGTCCCGGTCCTCCATGGTGCACCGGTCGTCGTGCCGGATTCCGGTCACCCCGGCGCGGGTGAGCTGGGCGGTGATCCCCGCCCGGACGTCCAGCGCCGGGGTGTCCCGGCGGGTGGTGGACCACAGTTCCGGCAACCCGGCGCAGGCCTCCTCGCGCATCGCCGCGGGCACCTCGTAGCACCGGCCGCAGGCCAGCGGCCCGACCAGGGCCACCAGGTCGGCCGGGTTGCTGCCGTGCTCGGCCATCGCGGCGACCAGGGCAGGCACCACCCCCGACACGGTGCCGACCCGCCCGGAGTGCGCGGCGCCGATCCGCCGCCCGACCGGGTCGGCCAGCAGTACCGGCGCGCAGTCGGCGGCCAGCGCGGCGAGCGCGAGGCCGGGCCGGTCGGTGTGGACGGCGTCGAGCGGCGGCGCGTCGGTGCCGAACGGCTCGGTGACGTACCGGACCTCCGCGCTGTGCACCTGCCGCATGAACACCACCCGGGCCGGGTCCAGGCCGAGTCCACGGGCGGTCAGCTCACGGTTGCGGCGGACCGCGGCCGGGTCGTCGGCGGTGGTGCCGCCCAGGTTGCGGGTGTCGAACGGCGGCGCGCTGACGCCGCCGTGGCGGTCGGCGACGGCGTACCGGATGCCGGGTGCGAGTTCCATCTGGTCTCCCCCAGGGGTGGGTGGTGGTCCGGGCCGGCGGTCAGTCCTCGTCGACCTCGGCGACGCCGGTGATCCGGTGCAGGGCGAAGGTGCGCACCTCGTCGGAGAGGTGGTCGTACGCGGTGACGAAGCCGCCCTCCACCTTGACCGGGTCGACCACCCGCTGCGAGGACAGCCCCTCCGCGTTGATGTACCCGATCCACATGCGTTCGCCCAGCAGCACCGCGGTCTGCAGCGCGGCGAGGGTGTCGGCGGCGGCGGTGCGCGGCAGCTGCCGCAGGTCGGCGCGGGCCGGCCCGCTCTGCTGGACGGTCGCGGCCGGGCCGGCCACGGTCTCCCGCCGTACCGCGGTGGCGGCCCGGTCACCGGCCCTGATCGCCTTCAGCGCGGCCGCCAGCAGGGTGGCGTCCGGCCGCGGCGGGCCGTCCGGGAGCGGTACGGGGGCGGTCCGCGGAAGCGTCCGGTGGCTGTCCGGGCGGGTGATCAGCACGTCCCCCTCGGCGGACTCGGCGACCGGCGCGTACCCCATCTGCCGGACCACCCCGAGCAGCGTCTCCGGCCCGGCCTGGGCGGCGAGCACGGTGGGGGCGAGCAGCCGCAGCCGCAGTTCGGCCGCCCGCTTGTCGGCGATCACCTCGGCGAGCAGCGCCGGGTCGTCGCAGCGCAGGTACGAGGAGGCGGCGCCGACCCGCAGCACGCCGTGCCGGCGGGCCACGTCGTCGATCAGGTAGCTGAGCGGCTGCGGCACCGGGGTGCGGGAGTGCCGTCCGAGGAAGGTGTGCAGGTCGGCGGCGGTGCGACCGGCGTCCAGTGCGCGGCGTACCGATTCGGGGGTGAAGCGGTAGACGGTGGCGCCGCCCTTGGACTCGACGTCGGCGCACAGGGCGAGCGCCTGGGCCAGCGGGGTGAGCAGCGGGCCCGGCGCGATGGCGGTCAGGTCGGGCTGCAGGATGACGTGGTCGAGCGGCTGCGGCAGCAGCGGCTCCAGCAGGGGGGCGGGGTCGGCGCCGGTCAGCAGGGCGCGGGCCGGGCCGGCCAGGGCGCCGCGGCCGGTGACGCCGAGCAGTTCGGCCTCGGCGAGGGTCCAGCCGGTGAGCTGGTCGCGCAGGTCGCGGCCGTCCGGTCCGGTGGGGCCGCCGCGCAGCGGGCGCTGCCAGCGCAGTACCGGCAGCAGGGCCTCGGCGCCCGCGACCGAGCCGGCGGGCAGGTCGGCGAGCAGGGTGAGGGCCGCGCGGCGGACCACCGGGGCGAGGGTGCGGTCGAGTTCGGGGCCGAGTGCGGCGCGGGTACGGCCCTTGCCGTCGGGGGTGCCGGTCAGTGCGGCCACCCGGCTGGCGGTGAACCAGCTGCGGGCCAGGTGGGCCCAGCGGTCGGCGGTCGGCTGCTGGCGCCAGGTGTCGTACCCGGGGGTGGGTGCCCAGCGCTCGTCGGCCTCCCCGTCCGGGGCGAGCAGGCCCGCGGTGTAGGCGAGTTCGAGCCAGAACGCGGCGGTGGGCTCGGGGCACTCCAGGATCAGGGCGGCCCGCTTGAGGTCGCGTACGCCGAGGCCGCCGGCGCGCAGGGTGGCGGGCGGGGTGAGGCCCCAGGCCTCCAGCAGTTCCTCGACGGTGGCGACGGCGGTGTGGGCCTGGCCGGCGGCGGCGGCGTCCACCGTCTGCGGGTCGTGGGCGGTGGTGGCGGTGAGGGCCGGTGGCGCCGGTTCGACGGTGCGGTGACTGCGGCCGCCGCGCAGGTGCAGGGCCAGTTCGCGGGGCAGCACCACCGAGCCGGCGCTGGAGGGCAGCAGCAGGCCGCGGGCCAGCAGCCACTCGACCGGGCTGCGGACCTCGTCGGCGGTGACCGGGCGGGCCGCGTCCGGGACGGTGCCGGTGGGCGGCCCCCAGACCAGCCGTTCCAGCAGGGCCAGGGCGGGTTCGGGCGCTTCGGCGAGCAGCGCGGCGCAGCGCCTGCGGTCGGTGAGCAGCGCGCCGAGGGCGGCCACCGCGGTCACCGGGTCGGCGGTCGGGGGGAGTCCGGCGCCGGTGAGCAGCTGCTGGAGCCGCGCCGGGGACATGCCGACGGTCGCCTCGGCGAGGGTCGGGCCGAGGCCGGTGCGGCCGGGGTTGGCGGCGCTCGGGGCGAGTGCCTCGCGGACCGCGATGACCAGCCGCAGGGCGGAGTCCGGGCCCCAGAGCAGGGCCTGTTCGCGCAGCTCGGTGAGGGCGGCGGGCAGCGCGGCGGTGACGGCCTCGCGGTCGGCGGGGTCGGCCGCGGGGTGGGGCTTGACCCGGGCCGGGCCGGTCAGCAGGTTGCGGACGGCGGTGTCCGGGCCGCCGTCGGGGAGGGCGGCGAGCGCCTCGGCGACCTGGAGGGTGAAGCGGTCCAGGCGTTCCAGGGCGCGCAGGGCGGAGGCGCGGCTGGAGAGCCGGGCGGCGAGCTGGGTGAGGTCGCCGGGGACCGGGTTGAGCAGATCGGGCCGCGCGCGGAGCAGGCCGGTGAGCGCCTGGTCGCTCCGGGCGCGGAGCTCCTCGGCGAGCGTGCGGGGGGCGGTGGCCCGGCCGGGGCGAGACCCGCTCTGCGTTGTGGTCATCCGACCCAGGTTAGTCGGCCCGGACCAAGAGAAGGCAAGGCCCGGACGTCGCCGGGTGGGCGGGGCGGCCGCGGCGGCGACCCGGCGGTGGCCCGGCAGCGGGCACGGGGTACGGGCGCGGGGTACGGGCGCGTGACGGGCACGCGGCACCGGGACGGGGCGTGCGGGGGCGAACGGCTCGCTTGGGGAGCCCGGCAGTGGGTACCGTCAGCGCAGGTGGGCCGGCGGTGCGATACGGGGTGGCAGGGGCGATGGCGGACAGTCCTACGGGTGGCGACAGCCCCACGGGCGGCGAGTGGTGGCGGGCGGGGAAGCGGGTGCTCGGCGCGGTCCGTTCCGGCGGTGGCGACGGGGCCGGGCGGCCCGAGGAGAGCGTGTACACGGCCGAGGTGCCGGCGCCGCCGGGCTGGGCCAAGCCGCCGGCCGTCGCCGAAGGGGCCGGGGCCGTACCGGTCCAGGGCGGCGGGGCGGTGGACCGGCCCGCGCGGCCGCTCGGCGGCGAGGACGTCACGGCGCGGTTCCCGGGCTGGGACACCGTCAGGTTCTACCCGTTCGAGGAACCCGCCCCGGCGCCGGTGCCGCCGCCGCGGGAGACCGCCGAGGTGCCCGTCACGGCCGCCGAGGCCCCGGCCCCGGCGGCGGAGGCCGGCGCGGCGGTGGCGGCCCGGGGCGCCGGGCTGCTGGCCGGCCGGCGGCCCGCGCCGCTGCTGCTGGTGGCGTCGGCGGCGCTGCTGGCCGGGGCGTACACGGGCGTGCTGCTGGCGATGCTGGGCGGCTGGGGCGCGGCGTACCTGTCCCGGGGGCTCGGGGACACCACCAAGAAGTTCGCGGTGCTGGGGATCCCGCTGGCCTGCATGACCGGCGCGTCGGTCTGGTTCTGGGGCCGGGCCCAGGGGCGCTGGGGTACGCCGGTCGACGCGGGCACCTCGATGGGCAAGGTGACCTGGGACGCGGCGCCGGGGGTGCTGCGGCTGGCGGCGGTGCTGACGGCGGTGTTCCTGCTGGCGCTCACCCTGCGCCGGCGCAAGGAGGCCTGAGGACGCCCGGCGCCGCGCCCGGGCCGGCCCGCCCCCGCCGGGGCGGCAGACGCGCGGTGGGCGCCAGGACGGGCCGGGAGGCCGCGGACGAGCGGCCGGACGGCGCGGCGCCGTCGACGGCGGAACGCGCACGGTGACGGATCGTCAGTGTGCCCGTACGGCGGTCGTGTAGCGGATCGAGGTGCGGCGGGTCAGGTCGCCGTCCGGACCGGCCAGCGGCGCGAGCGCGGCGAACGCCGCCCGCCTGGCCTGCGGCATCCGGTCGGCGGGGATCGCGGCCAGGGTGCTGCGGCGTCCGCTCGCCCACAGTGCGTCCCACCAGGCCTGCGGGTCCGGGTAGTGGGTGACGGCCTCGTGCTCGACGCTGCGGACCTCGGTGAAGCCCGCCGCAGTGAGCAGCCCGGCCGCGCCGTCCGCGTCCCGGGCGAGCGGGTTGGAGCCGCCGGTGCGCCCGCCGCGCAGGGCGCCGGGCGGCGGGTCGGCGGCGAAGGCGGCGAGCGCCGCCGAGGGCTCGGCCCAGCGGGGGTCCTCCGCGCCGAAGGCGGTGAACCCGAACAGCCCGCCCGGCGCCAGCAGCCGGTGGGCCGCGGCCGCCGCCGCGGCCGGATCGGGGGTGTGGATGACCGCGAACGAGGACAGCACGGCATCGAAGGAGCCGTCGGGGAAGCCCGGCCGTTCCGCGTCGCCGAGCCGCACCGAGACCTGCGCCAGCCCGCGGGCGGCGGCGTCGGCCGAGGTGCGGCGGACCATCCCGGGCGCCAGGTCGATCCCGACCGCCGTCCCCCCGGGCCCGACCGCCTCGGCCGCCGGGAACAGCACCGCACCCCGACCGCAGCCGAGGTCGAGCACCCGCCGGCCCGGCCGCAGCGCGGCCAGCGCGGCCAGCCGGGCCCCGACCGGGTTGAAGAACGGGCCGTTGCGGGCCTCGTAGTCGTCGGCGACCAGCGAGAAGGTGTGGGCGAGTTCGTCCTTGCGCCGGCGGGCGGGGTCCTCGCCGCGCCGCGTGTCGGGCGTGCGGTCCCGGGCCTCGGGCGCGCGGTCGCGGGCCTCGGGCGGGCGCTGCTGGGCGTCGGGCATGCCGTCATGCTCGCCCGCCGGGTGGCCGCCGGGCAAGAGCGGCCAGGCGGTTCCCGGCGCCCGGCAGCACCCGCCGCACTACCCGCCGAGGGCGCGCTGGAGTTCGGCGATGACCAGGTTGGCGCCGGTGTACCCGATGCCCTCGAACCAGAGCTGGTCCTCGACCGGGAACGCCCGGTGGGCCTTGACCGCGCCCAGCGCCTGCCAGGCGGAGCTGCTCAGGGCGGTGGTGGCGCCCGCCCGGTCGGGGTCGCCGTAGGTGGAGTGGAACAGGAAGTCGCCGTCGGCCAGGGCGAGCTGGTCGAGGGTCACCTCCACGTCGAGCCGGTCGGTGTTCTGCGGGTCCGGCCGGTTCAGCTGCAGGTCGGTCAGGACCGTGCCGATGAAGCTCTGCCGCCCGTACAGCCGGATCCCCGGGGAGCCCTCGACGAACCGCACCACGCTGATCCGCCGCCCGCCCGAGCCGGCCGCGCCGATCGCCTGCACGGCCTGGGCGACGTGCCGGTTGTACGCGCCCACCACGGCGGCCGCCTGCTCCCGGCGGCCGAGCGCGGCCGCGTGCAGCTGGAAGTTGTCCCGCCAGGGGGCGCCGGTGGTCCGGCTGAGGACGGTGGGGGCGATCCGGGCCAGCGCGTCGTAACGGCCGTCGTCCCGGGCGAGGTTGCCGAGGATCAGCTGCGGGGTCAGGCCGATGATCCGGGCCAGGTCGGGGTCGCCGATGTCCCCGGCCACCTCGACCTGTTCCAGCCGCGAGAGCGGCCAGTACGAGGGCAGCCCGGCGTCCAGCGGGGCCTTGAGGGCGCCGACCGGGGTGATGCCCAGCGTCATCGCCGAGTCGAGCTCGGCGGTGTCCAGCGCGATCACCCGGACCGGGTGCGCGGGCACCACCACCGGGCCGTTGCCCGCCTGCACGGTGCCGCCCGGGGTCGGTACGGGGGCCCGGCCCGCCGCGGTGCCGGCCGGCGGGGACTGCGGCTGACCGCCGGAGCCGGTGCACCCGGCCAGCAGGGCGGCGCCGAGCCCGGCCAGGGCGGCGCGGCGGGACGGCTGGGGCGGCACGCGCGGACCTCCGGATCGCGGTCGGTGCCCGGCCCGTGCTCGGGGTCGACGCGGCCGGCTCTCAGCGATTATGTCCGGTTTGCCGGGTCGGTCCGGTTCATTTCGCCGCTCCCGGGGTGGCCTGTCGGCCACCGCATAGGCTGGCGGCCATGGCGCTCACCGTTGGCTTCGACCTCGACATGACCCTGCTCGACACCCGTCCCGGCATCAAGGCCACGTACGACGTGCTGTCCGCCGAGACCGGCGTGTGGATCGACAGCGACCTCGCGGTCAGCCGGCTCGGCCCGCCGCTGGCCCGGGAGATCGCCGAGTGGTTCCCGCCCGCCCGGGTGCAGGCGGCCGCCGACCGCTACCGGGCGCTGTACCCGGAGCACGCCGTGGAGCGCGCCCTGCTGCTGCCCGGCGCCCTGGAGGCGGTCCGCGCGGTCCGCGAGTGCGGCGGCCGGGTCGCGGTGATCACCGGCAAGCACGAGCCCAACGCCCGGCTGCACCTGACCGCGGCCGGCCTCGACGCGGACGTCCTGGTGGGCGACCTGTGGGCGGAGACCAAGGGCGCCGCGCTGCGCGAGCACGGCGCGGCCGTGTACGTCGGCGACCACCTCGGCGACATCGCCGGGGCCCGGGCGGCGGACGCGGTCGCGGTCGGCGTGGCCACCGGGCCGTACGGCGCGGCGGAGCTGGCCGAGGCCGGGGCGGACGTGGTGCTCGACGACCTGACCGGCTTCCCGGCCTGGCTGGCCGGCTACCTGGCCTCGGCCACCGCCGCGGGCGCCTGAGTACCCACGGCGGCCGGTTGTGCCGCCCGCTCGGTGACCCGGCGCCGCTGCGCCCGGGCGGAGAGCAGCAGCCCGGTCACCGACAGCAGGAAACCGAGCGGCATCAGCATGCACAGCCAGTACGCGAAGCTGGGGAAGCGCGGGAGGTCGAAGAAGAGCGGTACGAAGGTCACCAGGGTGGCCACGGCCCCGGCGCCGAAGACCAGGCCCCCGGTCCTGACCAGCGCATCGCCCCGGTCCGCACGCTGACTGCTCACAACTGACTCCTTCTCGCCTCGACGGCCCAGTGTCGCAGAACGTCCCGACCCCCGCCGATCGGCGGGGGCGGGGTCCGTCTGTACGCTCAGGTTTCCCAGGGAACTCTCAGGCACCCTGGTGATTGTCGTACTGCGGTTTCTGCGGGGGGAATCCCGGAGACCGGGCCATCGGGATACAGGGGCTTACACACGCATGGGTCTGACCAGTCACAAGGTGCTGGCGCTGTCCGCGCTGGTCTCGCTCCTGATGGTGGCCGGCACGGTCTGGCTGTGGCCGCGGCTGGCCCGCAGCGGCTGGGCCGCGATCTGCGGCCGGATCGGCACGATCATCGCCACCCAGCTGACCGTGATGTGCACCCTGGGCCTGCTGGCCAACAACTCCTTCGCCTTCTACAGCAGCTGGGACGACCTGCTGGGCACCGGTGACAACGGCCCGGTGACCATCGAGAACCAGTTCGCGGACGGCCGCCGCACGGCCGGCATCCAGCAGATCTCCGACGAGAACGTGCGCGGCGCGAAGTCGGTCGGCCGGGACCCGGCGCTGGTCGGCAAGCTGGAGCGGATCCGGATCCCGGGCGCCACCACCGGCCTGTCCACCGAGGGTTACGTCTACCTGCCGCCGCAGTACTTCCAGCCCGACTACCGGGACCGCAGGTTCCCCGCCGTGATCGCCATCACCGGCTTCCCCGGCGACGCCAAGAACCTGGTCAGCAAGCTCAACTACCCGGCCACCGAGCTGCAGCAGATCCGCGACGGCAGGATGAAGCCCGCCGTGCTGGTGCTGATGCGCCCCTCCCCGGCGATGCCGCGCGACACCGAGTGCGAGGACGTCCCGGGCGGCCCGCAGGCCGAGTCGTACTTCGCCAAGGACGTGCCGGCCGCGATCCGCGCCTCGTACCGGGTCGGCGACGGGGCCGGCGACTGGGGCCTGATCGGCAACTCCACCGGCGGCTACTGCGCGCTGAAGCTGTCCATGAAGCACCCCGAGGTGTACTCGGCCGCCGTGTCGCTGTCCGGCTACTACCGCGCCGCCGAGGACCCCACCACCGGCGACCTCTTCGACGGCCGCCAGCAGCGCCGCGACGAGGCCGACCTGGGCTGGCGCCTCGCCAACCTGCCGCATCCCGCGGTCTCCCTGCTGGTCGGCGGCAGCAAGGAGGGCGACGGCGACTACTACGACAACACCCGGCGGTTCGTCGCCGCCGCCAAGGGCGGCCCGACCAAGGTGTCCTCGATCACGCTGGAGACCGGCGGCCACAACTTCAACACCTGGAACCGGATGCTGCCGGCCTCGCTCGGCTGGCTGTCCGAACACCTCAACGCCCCCTCCTGACCCACCCCTTGACGGCCGCCCCGGCCGAACCGGCCCGCGCGGCCCCGCCCGCCCTCCGGCGCCCGCCGTGACCAGGCATCGGTCACTGCCCGGAGTTTCCTGGCAGCGGGGAGTTTCGACCGCGCCCCGGCCGGGGTATGCAGCCATCGCGCGGGGTCCGGCGGACGCCCCGCCCTACCGATCGGGGGTGAGAGCCAGTGGTCAGCGCCATGTCGCACCCTGGCCCGGCCAGGCCCCGATCCGGATCTGCTGCAGCGCATGAGTGAGCAGCTGAGAGATCATTGATCCGCTGTCCGGCCGACCCGCCGCGCGTGGTCGGTCCGGCTCCCCGTCCAGCGGGCCCCGGGCGATGCCGGGGCCGCTCCCACACCCACCCGAGGACTTCCGAGATGCCCACCGGCCAGGTCAAGTGGTTCAACGAGACGAAGGGCTACGGCTTCCTGTCGCGCGACGACGGCGGCGAGGTCTTCGTGCACACCAAGGCGCTGCCCACCGGCGTCACCACGCTTCGGCCGGGGCAGCGGGTCGAGTTCGGCATCGCCGCGGGCCACCGCGGCGACCAGGCGATGGGCGTCACGCTGCTGGACGCGCTGCCCTCGGTGGCGGCGGCCCAGCGCAAGAGCGCGGACGACATGGCCCCGATCGTGCAGGACCTGATCTCCACCCTCGACGCGGTCCTGCCCGGCCTGCAGCGCGGCCGCTACCCGGCCAAGCCGACCGGCCAGCAGCTCGCGGTCCTGCTGCGCGCGGTGGCCGAGCAGTTCGACGTCTGAGCGCCGCCGCCGCGGTGTCCGCGGCCGGTGCTCAGAACGCCAGCGCGCCCGGGTCGACCGCGGGGACCAGCCCCTCCTCGGCGGCCCGGGCCAGCAGCGCCCGCACCGCGGCGTAGCCCTCCTCGCCGAGCTCGGCGGTGAACTCGTTGACGTACAGCCCGATGTGGCTGTCCGCCACCTGCGGGTCCATCTCCTGGGCGTGCGCCAGCACGTAGCCGCGGGAGGCCGCCGGGTCGTCCCACGCCATGGTCACCGAGGTGCGGATGGTCGCGGCCAGCTCGCGCAGCCGCTCGGCGCCGAGCGAGCGGCGGGCCACGATCGCGCCGAGCGGGATCGGCAGGCCGGTCTCCAGCTCCCACGCCTCACCCATGTCGGCCAGGCTGTGCAGCCCGTACCGCCGGTAGGTGAACCGGGCCTCGTGGATCACCAGGCCGGCGTCCACCCGGCCGTCCCGCACGGCGGGCATGATCTCGTGGAACGGCAGCACCACGATCTCCCCGAAGCCGCCCGGCACGGCCTTCGCGGCCCAGAGCCGGAACAGCAGGTACGCGGTCGACCGCTCGCTCGGCACCGCCACCGTCCGGCCCGCCAGCGAGGCGGCGTCCCGCTCCCCGGCGGTGAGCACCAGCGGACCGCAGCCTCGGCCGAGTGCCCCGCCGCAGGGCAGCAGCGCGTACTCGTCGAGGACCCAGGGCAGCTGCCCGTAGGAGATCTTCAGCAGGTCCAGCTCGCCCCGCTCGGCCATGCCGTTGGTCAGGTCGATGTCGGCGAAGGTGACCTCGGGCGCGGCCGCGCCGGGCACCAGGCCGTGCGCCCAGGCGTGGAAGACGAAGGTGTCGTTGGGGCAGGGCGAGTACGCGGCCCTGAGCGGCTCAGCCATGGCGGACCTCCTGGAGCAGGGCTCGGTACGGCAGCGTCCGGAAGGCCCGCTCCAGGGCCCCCAGCGCCTCACCGATCCGCCAGGCGGCGCGGTCGCGCGGCCCGACGGCGTTGGACACGGCCCGGATCTCGAAGGCGGGGACGGCGAACCGGGCGGCCGCCTCGGCCACCCCGAACCCCTCCATGGCCTCCGCGACCGCGTCCGGGTGACGCACGGTCAGTTCCTGTGCCCGCCCGGCGCTGCCGGTGACCGTGGAGACGGTCAGCACGGCCCCCGAGGCGGCCTCCAGGGCCCGTACGGCGAGGCGGACGGCTGCGGGCGGCGGGGTGTGGCGGACGGTCCCGAAACCCAGCTCGGTGACGTCCTGGAAGCCCTCGGGCGTCTCGGCGCCCAGGTCGGCCGCGACGATCCGCTCCGCCACCACCAGCGAGCCGATCGGCGCCCGGGGTGCGAACCCGCCCGCGATCCCGGCCGAGTCGTGCCCGTCGACCAGGGCATGAGCTTCGGCGAGGACGTGATCGCCGTCTGGGGTGAGCTGCGCGGCACCAACACCGGCAGTTGGCTCGGCCTC